>NZ_JBPAOH010000031.1:0-65292 GCF_050875635.1 Tolypothrix sp. VBCCA 56010 | reverse complement strand
TACCATGCAGCTTTTTATTTGTTGAGCGTCGCTTACTAATGTATTTGTTGTATCGATTATTAATCGATTTTATTGGTCTGCCATTAATAAGAATCGGTTGGAAACCGGGCTTATTTGAAGTTACAGTCCCAAGGTTATTTACACCTAAATCTATTGCGGCTTTGAAACCAGATTCAGATAATTCAATCTCCCTTGTCGTATAAACTACTTCAATTACATAACATCCAGTACTTGGAATTATTCGCACACAGTCATAGTTTTCTGCGTGTTTAGAGTGAATGAGAATACTTGTTTTATGTAAGTGGATAATCCCTAATTTTTTTACCTTTTTATATGCTCTTGTATGGGGATATTCTACTTTATAACGTCCCTTCGGCGGTTTATAATTTGGTGGATTTGGTCTACCCGTAAACGATAAAGGATTAATTTTCCATTCCTTAATTGCCTTAAAAAAAGCCGTCCATTCTGCATTCACTGATTTCATCACTTGTTGAGCTAGAAATGCAGGCAATGTATGGTAACAAGAATAACATGAGCATTAATGCATCTATATTTTGATGCAACTCGGTTTTTCCAAATTTCACTACGCCATGTCCGTAAAACCACGACTGACGTTGTATATAAAGTCCTTGGTTGCGAATCGTATTGGAATTTTGACAAAGTTGTTCGCACTCAGACCAATCAGGATGAGATTTATTTACAATGTGTTTTTCTACTAATTGCATGGTTGTATTCAAAGCATCGACCTATGGAATTCATTTAATAGAAGTATATTTGCTTATGTCAATCAAGTTCATAAAAATCATTGTAAACATCTTATCGTGGGATTTTTTGAGTACCTTTGACTATAAATGAATATAAAATGATGAAAATTTTGCAATACGTCTTCCAACCGTAGCGTAATTCATCACCAGACCAGTAAGTTGTAAATGCATCTTCTAGCTGTTCAAGCTTGTTGTAATGAATTTGTCGAGTGTGGTAAATCGCTGAATTTATCAAACTGTTAGCGTGTTCGCACTGGTTAACCCAAAACGCTTTTTCTTCATCCGTAAATCTTGCTTTTAGTGGTATTGTCTTGTACAGTTGACTCCCCTCCTGCTGCTTTGCTAGTATATATTTAGCTTATACCGCACAGCTAATAATGTCAACAAGAAAAGGTCAAAAAGGACAAAAAAATATTCCGTACTTGCACGATGAAGTTAAAACAAAGCGCACTGTTTTGCTAACTCCAACGGCTTGGGAAATACTAAAAACAAGAGCCAATGATAAAAATATCAGTGTTAGTGAATTAATTGAGCGATGGGCAAGAGACACTGCGGACTAAAGTCCTACGTATCGGGTTTCATCCCACGACGTTTAAAGGTAGGGGTTCTCACCCTCCCGCTATACCATGATAGGAGAAAGGTAAAGGTGAAATAAAATTTAAAACATTCACCTTTGCACTTTTTGCTTTCTCTAACTCAACTGTATTGCTTGGTGAACGCGAAGCGTCTTTGTGATTGAGAGGGAAACCAAGACAATTGTGCAGGACTCACCAGTCCAAACGTCCCTAATCCCTAATCTAAGCGTCCAAGCGTCCCCAATCATGACGAAATCAGACAAAAAACAACCAGGAAGACCGCGCAGTGCAGAATCTCATCAAGCCATCATCAAGGCAACTCTCGATTTGCTATCTCAGATCGGTTACGATCGCCTAAGTATTGATGCGATCGCGCGATCGGCTGGTGTTGGCAAAACCACAATCTATCGATGGTATGCTTCTAAAGAAGAACTAGTGGCTGACGCGATTGAAAGTGTTCGTCAAGAAATTGAAATACCTGATACAGGTGCGCTTTCAAGCGATATAGACTGCATTATTGAGATTGCGGTGAAAACTACTCTCACACCTTTGGGTCGTCAAATTCTGGCGATGATTATCGGTGCTGCTTCCAGCAGTCCGCAATTTGCCCAAGTTTATTGGACAAAATACCTTTTACCACGACGCCAAGCTTTTCAGGTTGCGATCGAGCGGGCTAAGGCTAGAAATGAAATCCACGCTGATACAGACAGCGATTTAGTTTTTGACCTCATGAGTGGGATTATGCTTTACGCGCTGGTATTTATGCCTAGCGTTGAACCAGTCGAAGCATACATTCGCCGTGCCGTTGGTCTTATTCTCAAATGAGGGCGAACGATGGGACTCGAACCCACGAATGGTGGTACCACAAACCACTGCCTTAACCACTTGGCTACGCTCGCCATTCTTCGATTCATTATAACATAACCCTGATAAATGGATCTGTGAGTTTTTGTTTAAGGAACGGAGTCAGTTAATCTAGAGTCAAGAGACTTCAGTGATTAACAGTTAGGAAAAATGAGACTCTCAACAATTATGACATATATTGTCGGTGTCGGACTAGTTGTCTTGGGAGTGACGATGGCGAAGACAAATCCCAGTCAAGCGGAATATGAAGAATATGCCGTGCAACGGTTGACAAAATACTTAAAAAGCGATGTCTGCAAAAAAACACCAAAGATGTTAGAAAATTTAATTAAATTAGATTGCGATAAACTAGTAGACTCCGCTAGTCCACAAGTGCGGGAACTTATTGCAGGGACTACGGAACGGCAAGATTTTCTTATTTTTAGTATTTATCGTACAGATTTAAAACTGAATTCATGGCTGCCTTCTTATACATTTGAGAGTGTAGGAGCATTTGAAAGCTTTTATACTTACAACGCCGAACAGCACTAGAAAAAAAGCGTAATTGATTCCTCCTCACTTTCAAGACGCTTTCTTCTGTGAGAGTTATTTTTATTTCCATTTTATCATTGACAAAATCCAACTTTGGTTATAGATGCTTATCAAGTAAGTCATTCTCAAGGTTAAGGTAAAGATTGGATGTAATCTATAACATGATTAAATGTGTGCCGAGCATTTTTAGCAACAAGTAAAAATGCTGGAATGTGCCATAAAAAGAGAGGGAGACACTGATGTTTTTTCACAAAAAAGACCCGATTCATTCTGTTGATGTCAAAGAGCCAAATCCGCGCTATGCTCAACTGCTTTTAGAGCAATTTGGTGGTGCAACTGGTGAACTAACAGCAGCTTTGCAATACTGGACTCAATCCTTTCATTGCGAAGACCCCAGTATTCGCGATATGCTGCAAGATATTGCCTTAGAAGAGTTCGGTCACTTAGAAATGGTGGGTCAATTGATTGAAATTCACACCAAAAATGTTGACCAAACCGATGCTTACAAAAGCACTTTGTTTGCAGTGCGGGGTGTGGGACCACACTTATTAGATAGTCAAGGTAATACTTGGAGTGCTAGCTATGTAAATGAAGGTGGCGATGTAGTGCGCGATTTGCGGGCTAACATTGCTGCTGAAGCAGGGGCACGTCAAACATACGAATCCTTGATTAAACTAGCCACTGATGAAGGAACGAAAAACACGCTCGTTCATTTGTTGACAAGAGAAATTTCTCATACCCAAATGTTTATGAAAGCGCTAGATTCTTTGGGTAAATTAACCGACCCGTTCTTTGGAAATATCCAACCAGATAACACTGTGGATATTTACTACAACTTGTCTACCAACGGTAAGGATGAACGCGGTCCTTGGAATTCGGAACCGACTTTCCGTTACGTTGCTGACCCAGGTGCGGCAAAATAGTTTGAATTAATTTCAAAGGAAAGGAAGAGATTATCCGAGAAGTTAATTTATCAGCTTTGCAGGTTATATAGTTAGGGCTGCGTAGACGCGAATTAGATTTGCGTCTACGCTACTTAATAATCTGATAAGATATATAAAATTTCCGCTTTGAGTAAGCGATCGCTAATGCTATCTGCATATCTGTTGGTGTCTCACGGAAGTCGCGATCCGCGCCAGGAAATTGCTATGCAGCAATTGGCAAAACTGGTAAATAATAAGCTGGAAAGCAACTTACAAAGGTCTATCATTGGTGGTGTGGTGTCACCGCCAAAATGTGAATTGGTAAGTACTGCATACTTAGAATTGAAGCCTGAACCTTTGCACGAGCAGATTAAAAGATTTGCCCAAATGCTGAAAGCGAGTGGGTATCATCGCCTAAAAATATTACCATTATTTCTGCTGCCTGGGGTGCATGTAATGGAAGATATTCCCGGTGAAGTGGCTTTGGCTCAACAGGCGGCTGAAGATATCATAATTGAGTTGCAACCATATTTAGGTAGTCATGCTGGTGTAGAAAAGTTGCTAGCAAAGCAAATTGCTAAAAGCAGCGAAAATTATTATAACCAAGGATGGATTCTTTTAACTCATGGTAGCCGTCGTCCTGGTTCTAAAAAACAAGTCGAAGCAATGGCAGCGAATTTGGGAGTATTAACAGCTTATTGGTCTGTGGCTCCTAGTTTAGAATCACGAGTGAAACAGTTGGTGAGTGCTGGTTGTAAAAATATTACTATTTTGCCATATTTTTTATTTGCTGGCGGTATCACAGATGCGATCGCTCGCTCTGAACAAGAGTTAAAATTACAATTCCCTGCTGTGCGTTTCCAACTGGCTGAACCTTTGGGAGCAAGTGCAGAATTAGCCGATCTGATTTGGGATTTGATTCACAAATGAACCGCGAAGACACCAACGAAGTAGAAAAGAAATATTTGGGAAAAGTTTATTTAGTCGGTGCGGGACCCGGCGATCCGGGATTAATGACTCTCAAGGGTAAAGCTTTGTTGGAATGTGCCGATGTCGTCATTTATGATGCTTTAGTAAGTCCGGCAATTCTCGCAATGATTAATCCTAACGCAGAGAAAATAAACGCCGGTAAGCGAATGGGGCGACATTCTTTATTACAATCAGAAACTACGCAGTTATTGATTGATAAAGCAGATAATAATGCAATAGTGGTGCGGCTAAAAGGTGGCGATCCGTTTATCTTTGGTCGCGGTGGCGAAGAAATGGAAGAATTGGTGAAAGCTGGGATATCTGCGGAAGTTGTGCCCGGTATTACATCGGGAATCGCGGCTCCAGCTTATGCGGGTATTCCTTTAACTCATCGCTTGTATAGTTCTTCGGTGACATTTGTCACGGGTCACGAGGCAGCGGGGAAGTACCAACCGACGGTAAACTGGAATGCGATCGCTCGCGGTTCAGAAACGATTGTGATTTATATGGGAATTCACAATCTGCCTTACATTGTCCAAGAGTTACATTCTGCCGGGTTGGATTTAGAAACGCCGATCGCTTTAGTGCGTTGGGGTACGCGACCGGATCAAGAAGAATTAATTGGTAAATTAAAGACAATTGTAGAGCAAGTAGAGACAACTGGATTTGGAGCGCCGGCGATCGCTGTTATTGGATCTGTGGTGAATATGCACAGCATTTTACTTTCTTCCCGCTCGAAGAATACCTATCTAACGAACCGCGAAGACACGAAGGACACGAAGGAAGAAGAAAAAGAAGATAGGTAATTTTGTAGCGGGAAGGGAGTATCTGGTTGTCGTCCGGTTTGACACTATAGAAATTAAACTGCTACAAGTAAAGATAAACTCGCTAGTTTTCCCAATTCCTCTGCTACAAAGTTTGGCACGTTTGCTTGTTTGCCTTTGATAAGGCAACAATCTCGCAGTGCGAGGAGGAAGCCTTTGATTGAATCTGGCGATCCGGGTATAGCCTCTGCTTGTTGTAAGAACTCCTGCCATAATTGCGAGTCTTTGCCGTAAAAGTCTATTAAGTGCAAAGCCGCCAGATATTCTGCTAAGGGGTCAAGGGCAAAGCGGATTTGGTCTTGTGCAGCACCGATAGTTTGGATCAAACGGAGACGGTCTTCTAGATACTTGAGGCGAGTTTCCGCATTGTTACCACCCAGGATAGCGTGAGCCACCTCTGTATTAGCAGTTGTAGGTCGAAGAGTTTGTTTGAGGCATTCCCAAGCGATCGCACTAGCATCTTTGTGTACGGTACGATCGCTCAATTTTACCCCGCTCACGCTTGCGTTAAGTTCGTTTAGGTAAGAAAGCATCAAATCCGGGATACTATCAGGCATCTGTAAGGGTAACTCCTTCATCCCCTCAACCTTGACAGCAATCAGTTGTTCGGCGTACAGTTTCGCTAGTAGTGCGGTGATGTTTCGCTGACCCACCATCACCGACAGGCGACTGCAAGCATTGAAAAACTCTGTATCGGTAAACAAGTCACGCTTGCCTTGCTGAGTTAAGTAGGCTTCCATAAACGACGACAGGCGATTACCCTCAATTCGCAGAGGCTTTAAGGTAGTTTTGGTTACTCCACCCAGCTTTTCCTCAAAGCGTGAGGTGACAATTAAAGCGTTGATCGGAAAATCCGGAGATTCAGGGCGAATTGCTTTGCGTGTGGCTTCGCTCATTTCCGAAAAGTGATCTACAATTACCAAAATTCGCCGTTGCCTGAGAAGGAGTTCCAGCAATTCCTCGGAGGGTGGCTCTGCTTGGTTCGTCAAATCTTGCACCTGTCCCCTGATAGCCGCCATCAAAGCTTGTTTAGCTGCTACTCGTGTATCTTCTGCTGATTGCAAATCCAGTTCTTCCTCAATTAGCACTGGTAACATCGGGTGCTGGCAGAGGCGTTCTGCCTCATCTTCTGACATTGCCCATTTCGCAATTTGACAGGCAAGGCTGGTCTTACCGACTCCGCCTTCACCCTGAATCAGCAAGCAATTTCGGTGTTTTTTAAAGCTAGCGTACAAATCTTTGCCGTTAATTTGGGCTACGGTTTTACCGTTCTGTATAACAGGGATAGATATATAAACATTTCTATTGCTGATTGTATCCTTTTCCTGAAATTCCTCTCTAACTGATTTCAGGTGTGCAGCTACCCAAGCATCTAGCACTCTGGGGTGGTCTTTCAGCAGCAACAATAAAAAGTTCAGCGATATTTCTGTACCGACAACAGGCACTTTAAAACCTATAGGTTTTAGGAATTTATCAATTTTTAGCAACCATAGAGGGCGTAGCCAAAAAATCCCGAAGAGTAAGATAAAGTAAATTCCAACTCCCCATACTAACGGATTCTTGAGAATCTGATTGATGAATAAGTGTTCTGTTTTTTTGCTATTAAGAAGATAGAGAACTTGTTTTATTTTTTCCATATCTTCTGTTGAGAACTTATTCTTAGGCTCTTCTACAATTTTTAAGGCTGTCTCCAAAGGCGATATGCCTCGATTCAATTCTGAGATGGATAGCTGATTATCGCTTGCCTTGGTCTTAAGGCTAAGACCAATCTGGCTCAGGGCAGTGACTGTCTTGCGACGCACATCTTTATTCTCGTCTTTGAGATTTATAATCAGATTCGGCATAGCTGATGAAGCTTCTATACCCATCTTTCCCAAGGCTTCAGCAGCATCGCCACGTACCTTAAAATTTTGGTCTTTCAGAGCGGCAATTAGTTGAGGTACAGCGGATGAAGCTTTCATACCAATATTTCCTAAAGCTTCAGCAGCAGAGCGACGCATGGTATAGTTACGGTCTTTTTTGAGAGCAGAAATTAGGTCAGGTACAGCGGATGAAGCTTCTGCACCAATATTTCCTAAAGCTTGAGCAGCAGAGCGACGCACCTGCCAACTTGTGTCTTTTAGTGCCTTTCTCAGGTCAGGCACAGCATCTCGATGCAACTCTATCTTTGCCAAGGCTTCAGCCGCACCTTTACGCACGTCTAGCTTCGGGTTGTTTAGAAGAGCTTCGATCAAGTCAGGAATAGCTTGTTTGGCTTTTGTCGGAACCTCCCCTAAAGCTTGGGCAGCTAGTTCGCGCACTCTAGCATCTGAGTCTTGTTTGAAAGCTTGGATGAATGCAGGGACACCAGCTTCTGGAGCGATCGCTCTGATAGCCCTGACTGCACCAGCACGCACATCCTTATCGGGGTCTTTTTTAAGAGTCTCAATCAGGTCAGGCAAAGCAGCTTCAGCACCTGTACCGATGCTTCTCAGACCATCGGTTGCATAGCTACGCATCTCCTGATTATTGTCTTTCAAAGCCTTTTTTAGCTCAACAATAGCATCTGGCGAATTGCGTTTAATTAAAGCATTGATTTGATTTGAACGTTTTTGGATATCTTCTGGCTTTTGCTGCTGAATTTGCTCAACGTTCGTGTCCGTGGAGGTTTGCGCCCAACTGATGCCGGTCAAAAGTAAAGGCGATGAAATAGCGATCGCACATAAACTAATATGAGTTAAAAGCTTTCGGTAGATACGTTTAGCCATAAGTGCGCCCCTATTGAATCACTCTCGATTATTTCTACATCCCTGATTTAAAGTAATAGGTGACTTTATGTGCTAATTATGCAGCTTACGTAAACTTTAATGGTCGATTTTATTCAAATCAAAGAACCTAGCCCTTGTTATTTGGCAAAAATTGTAACCAGTCGCACAAAACTTTCTTTATTATCAGGAATGAGCGCAATAGTCACGTCGTAAGTAGCGGTAATTCATGAATTACCGCTACTGTATAATGTGCCTTACAATTATTTTTGCGCTCATTCCTAATTATTAACGTGAGTTGCGTTTTTATTATTCCATCGATTTTAGACCGAACCCGACAACGATTAAAATCGCTGTCTAACAGTGCAAGTCGGTTAAAACCGACTAACGCGATTGAGATTTATAGTCCGTTTTAACGGACTTTATGTATGAGACGGCGATTTTAATCGTTGTCGGATTGTAACTAGCAACTTAGGTTATTAGTAATTTTTTTTAATCAATCAAATCAAAGATACTAATAAATAAGGGTTTAGTTCTATGTGATCGCTATAGCTTAGTAAGATTAGATTTGTCAGGTATGAATTGCAATTTTTGACCTGCTCATGATAGAATGTAGATCCATGCAGCCACTAATTAAATTGCACTAGTAGCTGTTTGCGGCTGTAAAGCTTGAGTTATAGATGTCAGCATTTTATCTCCAAGTCATAAAATGCTGATTCGCTTAATTTTTTTGAACTGTAAATTACACTCAAAACTTGTTGATTAGCCAGATTTATTTTGAGAAAGCAACACAACGCCAGTCACTTTAATAGTGTTGGAATGCAAGCATCTTTGAGCATCATAATTATGCCAAAGCAACTAACACTAAAAGTTAAATCTTTTAGCATAAATAAGTTAGTTTAGCGTCTTGATTATCCTGATTGCTGAATTAAACAATGTGTTGAAAAACAGTTTTCAATAAATCTGCTTGTGTAAAAGGCTTGGTTAAATAGCCAGAAGCTCTAACTATCTTTGCTTTAGCTCTATCTATTAATCCTGTTCTACCTGTAACCATAATTACAGGTGTATTTTTAAAATATGAATGTTTCCGCAACAAAGAACATAATTCATATCCATCTAAATTCGGCATTTCAATGTCTAGTAAAATCACATCTGGTTTGGTACGGAGAATTTGCATTAAAGCTTTTAATGGTTCGTTAACTGCAATAACAGAAAACATTTGCTCATCTAAAAAGCTTTTCATTGCATTCAACACTGTGGGACTATCATCAATGCAGAAGATTTTATAAAGTTTCTTCTCTGTTGACTGCTGGTTGTTTTGCTGTATACTTTTATCAGCAATGTGAACATCGCGAGGTGAAGCAGAGTTAGTATTTTCTATCGGTTTATAACGGTTTTGTCTGGGTAATTGTTGCGATTTTGGTTGAGGTTCGCGTAAAAATTGCGATCGCTGTGCTTCCGAAACTTGGGACTGAGTATTTTTGCGGTATGAAGCTCGCTTCTGACTCTTTTCGACAAGCGATCGCAAATTCAAATGACAGAACTTTGGCATATCATCAAGAAAGCTTTCATGAGTAAACTCATAACTTCCCTCTTGCAATTTCAAAAACGATTCCAAAACTTCTATTGCTAATTGTTCTATCAAAATCCCCGCTTGCGTTGGGCTAAGATACTTTTGATTAACTAACCAGCAAATAGCTAGATAATCTGGATTCGGTATTGCTTCATTATCAATACCTGTTTCAAATATTGCCCGTAACTGCTCGTAAATTCCTTTCGGAAAAGCAGGAATATGTTGACTCAATCGCTGCAAATTTTTGTAAAGCATCTCAAAGACGCGATCTGAGTAGCAGCCATAAGTTAATTTACCAGACTCTATATAGATTGACCAAGAACCTGTTGTGCTGAATACTTGCAAACAACCAGTAACAGACTTATTACTAATTTTGGTCAATAGAGAGAGGGGTTGTAGCTTCTGGTAAAATCTGTATCTACTAATGGGAAGTGTCTTCATTGCTACGGCTCTTATATAAAATTAATATTTGCAATTGAAATTGGTCAATATCCTGTCCGGAATTCACAGGGATATTGTCATGGTTACTGGAGGCGAATAGAAGAGACACGCCATGCTATTATTGCCAAATAGCAAAATGGCTCAAATTATTGCCATTCAACAGTATTCCAAAAATCAGATTGTACATTCTGTATCTTTCGCTAATCTAACAGTAGCTTAAACGCCGACATAGAGGTTCATCGCTACTGGGCGCGGTGCTAGAATAACGCTGTTGAGCGTGTTTCGAGGTGTGAGATTGTAATTTACTTTCTGGCAAAAAAAAGCAAAATTTGCGTATCTTACAACTTGTCTCACAACCATTGCACGACTTCTGGCAACTACTCCCTTCCCGCTACAAAATTACCTATAGGACTTACGCACTCCTTCATGGAATAACGAACCGCGTACTGCTTCGCAGAAGCCGCAGGCTAGGCACGAAGGACACGTTCGCGCTTCGCGTCTCCGAAGGAGAAGAAATAGGAGTTTGAGAGATATTTTGCGTAAGTCCTAACCTATCTTCTTTTCTTTCCTCCTTCGTGTCCTTCGCGTCTTCGCGGTTCGTTAAATAGGTATTCTTTGAGCGGTAAGGGAATAAGAGCGCAAAGCTGCACTTAAATTGCGTATCTAGTTTATCAAAGTTGAAAATATTACCCAAACGTCGGATTGTAGAGCTTTTTTCCCAGGTTTGGGCAATATCTTCGCTTTAGAAACAAAAATGGCAAACTCCTAATAAAAGTGAAGTATCTGATAAATTACGTAGCGAAGGAGTGTAATCAGATGCAGCGGCTAATCACTCAGAAGAAGGCAATTCCTTCATCAGTACACAAAATATGCTAATCGCGTTGTTTGGTGATTCCTTCTTCACCTGGAGAATTCTAAATACCAAATTCTCAACTTGGCAGCGAAACTCAAAAACCATAGTGCATATCTGAAAAAGGAAAATTTTCACCTAAATGGTAGATGTAAGTAAGCTACTCCTAGTATTTAGGTTACTCCAAATTTTTCAAAACAGTTAAAAACTATGTAAAAATAATTGGGATAAAGTAAAGAAACTATGAACGATAAATATATAATTAGTCGCAAATATTTTATCAATTATAATATATTACGCGCTTTTACTTAATTATAATAATCGTATAAATAAAAACAGTTTTGTATAGATTCTTTTGCTATCCGCCAAGGAATAACATTCTGCTTGGAAAAAAGCGATCGCCACTTTCGTTAAAATTAATAACACCACCAGTCAAAAAAACTGACAGCAATGGTTACACACTTGTCATCGTCCAGCCGAAAAGATATCATCTACCCCGACAGCGACGGAGAACCAATGGCGGACAATACTGAACAGTTTCAATTAATTGTCTGGATTAAAGAAAACTTAGAGTTGTTGTTTGCTAACGATCCGCATGTGTTTGTGGCTGGTGACTTACTATGGTATCCAGTTGAAGGCGATAATAACCTTCGCCTAGCTCCTGACGTAATGGTAGTATTTGGCAGACCGAAAGGATACCGAGGCTCTTATCAACAGTGGCTAGAAGATAACATTCCCCCGCAGGTAGTGTTTGAAATTTGGTCTCCAGGAAACCGTCTCTCCCAGATGGCTAAGAAATTTGAGTTTTATGAACGCTACGGCGTAGAAGAATATTATCTGTATAAACCTGATGTTGTAGACTTAACAGGTTGGCGGCGTCGTGAATCAAATTTAGAAGTAATTGACCAGATGACTGGTTGGGTGAGTCCGAGATTAGGGGTGCGCTTTGAGTTATCGAAGGAAAAACTACAAATTTTCTCACCCTCAGGTAAGCCATTTTTCACCTATTTAGAACTAGATCGACAACGACAGCAGGCTGAAGCAAGAGCAGAAGAAGCTGAAGCAAGAGCAGAGCAAGCTGAAGCACAGTTGCAAGCTCTTCGTACTTTACTACAAGAAAGAGGAATTAATCCAGAACAATTGTGACTGAATTTAATTTACAAGTCGAAGAAAATGGGGTACGCTTAGACCGCTATCTTACCCAAGAATTACCATTATCGCGATCGCGCATTCAGCAGTTAATCGAACAAGGTCAACTTCAACTCAACGGCAAAGTCTGCACATCTAAAAAGATAACTGTCAAAGCAGGCGATCGCATTACTCTACAAATACCATCAGCTGAACCTTTAAAACTGCAAGCCGAAGATATTCCCTTAGATATTCTCTACGAAGACGACTCTCTATTAATTCTCAACAAACCTGCCGGTTTAGTCGTTCATCCTGCACCCGGTCATCCAGATGGAACGTTGGTTAATGCTTTGTTAGCTCATTGTCCTAATTTACCAGGTATCGGCGGTGTGCAACGTCCGGGAATTGTCCATCGATTAGATAAGGATACAACCGGAGCGATCGCGATCGCCAAAACAGAACTTGCTCATCAACATCTCCAAGCGCAACTCAAAGCCAAAACCGCACGTCGAGAATATTTAGGTATTGTCTACGGTGTTACTAAAACGGAAAGTGGTACAATTGAACTGCCGATTGGACGGCATCCACAAGACCGGAAAAAAATGGCGATCGTACCCGTTGAACAAGGTGGACGCAACGCTGTCACTCATTGGCGAATATTAGAACGCTTGGGCAACTATACATTAATGCACTTCCAGCTAGAAACTGGTCGCACCCATCAAATTCGCGTACATAGCGCCCAAATTAATCATCCCATTGTCGGCGACCCTATTTATAGTTCCAATCGTTCCATAGGTGTAAATTTACCCGGTCAAGCATTGCACGCTTGGCAACTCAAGTTACAACATCCGCTGTCTGGAGAGTTGATTGAAGTGACAGCACCCCCTCCCCAAACTTTCACAACTCTGCTAGAAGTTCTCCGAAAACGCGCTGCCATCTCCTCTTAGACATAAAATCTGAGAAATCTGATAAATTTTTTCGAGTTTTCTTAATTAAGCTTTACAAAAAGTTATAAATAGCTGCTGCATCAAAGTTGCCCTAAATCGCGGCAATAACCGCTTGCGTCAAGGATTTCAGCTTTACACAAGCCGTTTTAAATGATGAGCATTTTTACTCTACTTAATTTACAAAAACTTGTGATATAAGATACATAATTTTGTTTACATAATCTCCATAACGCTTTAGCAGACTACAATACTTAGAGTTGATTAATTTTTTGATGACTACGAAAAGCAGTATAAACACGCTTGTATGAAGCGATGTAAAGAAAAGTATTTAATTGTAAAGCATTTAGTAAATTGATTTAAACAAACCCTTACTGGTAATGATTTTCACGAATTGCTGTAGACTTTTACACAAATTGAAAAAACTTAATAAAAAAGGAACTCAATCGATATATAAAATACAAACATGGTTTTAAAAGCAATTACAACAAGCAAAAAAACGCTGTTTCAAATTACTTGATTGCAAATTAATACAGTGCATCGAGTATTTTTGATGTGCGATTATTGCCAGAATTATATTAATGGCAATGATGAGTTAATTGTTTTTAACCGAAAAATAACTGCCATGATTTTCAGAGGAATTTAAGAAATGCTTGACGCTTTTTCCAAAGTAGTTGAACAAGCCGACAGAAAAGGTTCTTACCTAAGCAGTGACGAAATCAATGCTCTATCAGCATTGGTTGGTGATAGCAATAAGCGCTTAGATACAGTCAACAGACTTACCAGTAATGCTTCCTCCATTGTGGCGAATGCTTATCGCGCCTTAGTTGCAGAACGTCCCCAAGTATTTAATGCTGGTGGTGCTTGCTTCCACAACCGCAATCAAGCAGCTTGCATCCGCGACATGGGATTTATTCTGCGTTATGTCACCTACGCTATATTAGCAGGCGATGCCAGTGCATTGGACGATCGCTGCTTGAACGGTTTGCGTGAAACTTATCAAGCACTTGGTACTCCTGGTGATGCAGTAGCATCAGGAATTCAAAAGATGAAAGAATCTGCACTGAATATTGCCAATGACCCCAACAATATCACCAAAGGTGATTGCAGCCAGTTGATGTCTGAAGTGGCTAGCTATTTCGATCGCGCAGCTTCCGCAGTTGCTTAAGCAAGCGTTTTTTCAAAGCATTTTTTTTAGTAATTATCGGAGAAAAAGAGACTCATGAAAACCCCATTGACTGAAGCGATCGCCTCCGCAGATGTTCGCGGATCTTACCTCAGCAATACCGAAATGCAAGCGGTATTTGGTCGTTTCAACCGCGCTCGTGCAGGTTTAGACGCCGCCAAAGCTTTCTCTGATAATGGTAAGAAATGGTCGGAAGCAGCAGCCAATCACGTTTATCAAAAGTTCCCCTACACCACGCAAATGCAAGGACCCCAATACGCTTCTTCAAGCGAAGGTAAAAATAAGTGCGTGCGTGACATCGACCACTACCTCCGCACTATCAGCTATTGCTGTGTAGTTGGTGGAACTGGACCTTTAGATGAATATGTAGTTGCAGGTTTGAGCGAACTCAACAGCGCTCTTGGTTTATCTCCTAGCTGGTATGTAGCTGCCTTAGAATTTGTCCGTGACAATCATGGTTTGAGTGGTGACGTAGCTGGTGAAGCTAATACTTACCTCAATTATGCAATCAACGCATTAAGCTAAGGCAAAACTCTTGGGTCTTTGGAAGTAGATAATTACTGATTAATTAGATAGGCAAAATTAAATGTTTTGTCGTAGTGTAGCGCTACTAAAAACAGTATTGTTTATCTTGATTAAGTTCAGTCTTTATGTAATTTCAAAGACCCAATTTTATTAATAAGAAAAATCGAATGCAAAGGAGCGATTAGCAAGATGACTGTTGCAGAAAGACTAGGGGTTAGAGATTTAATCGGCAAAAAAGTTGAGCTTCGCCAAAATTGGACTCCAGATGATTTGCGAATACTATTCAAGGCTGCTTACGAACAAATTTTTGGGCGTCAAGGAGTATACGCAAGTGAAAAATTTAGTAGCGCTGAAGCGTTGTTACGTAACGGCAAAATCAACGTTCAACAATTCATTGAGATTTTAGCAAAATCTGAATTTTACAAGGAATGCTTTTTTTACAGTAATTCCCAAGGGCGTTTTATTGAGTTGAACTACAAGCACTTATTAGGACGCGCTCCCTACGATCAATCAGAAATTGCTTATCATACAGACCTTTACGCATCTCGTGGCTACGATGCGGATATTGAGTCTTACATTTACGGCACAGAATACGAAAATGCTTTTGGTACTTCTGTCGTTCCTTATTACCGTGGATTTCAATCAATTCCGGGAATGAAGACTGTAGGATATAACCGCATATTTGAGCTTTATCGCGGTGACGGTAACAGTGATAACGCGCAATGGGGGCGTAAAAATTCACGCTTGCGGTCAAAAATCTCGATGAATTCGGCTAACTGGATTTCGGCACCTTCATCAGCGGGCAGTGGCTTTACCTCAACAGCACCGACGTTAATCAGTGCGGCTCCAAAAGGAGATTCTCGCATGTTTGTGATTCAAGCGATCGCTGGTGGAATTGGCTCTAAAGCAGCAGTGCGTCGTAGCGTACAAGTTTACACCGTACCCTACGAACGACTCTCCGCCACATACCAAGAAATCCACAAGCGCGGTGGGAAGATCGTCAACATTTCCCAAGTGTAGGAGAGGATGGGGAGAGGGGGGGATGGGGAGAGGGGGGGAGTGGGGGACAAGGGGACAAGGGGACAAGGGGACAAGGGGACAAGGGGACAAGGAGAATAATTCTTCTTTCCCTCCCTTCGGGAGAGCCAGTCGCCTCAACGCGGCGCCAGTCCGCTCAACGGAGGGAACCTCCCGAAGTTCCGATCGGAGGAAACCTCCGCTCGGACTTCTCTCCGCACGCGGCTGGCTTGGGAACCCGCGCACGGTGAGCCAGCGCTGCGGGAGGGTTTCCCTCCGCAGGCGACTGGCGAACCCCGAAGGGGCGCTGGACTCACCATCTCCCCCTCTCCTTGTCCCCCCATCTCCCTATCCCCCATGCCCAATGCCCCATGCCCAATGCCTAATTCTTATGAATACTCAACACCCCGAACCGATTTTGTCTCCGGATTCAGCGATCGCGGCGCTGTCTTGCGAAGATAATCAAATCCGTTATTATGCTGCTTGGTGGCTGGGGAAGCATCGGGTACAATCCGGCTGTGAAGCGCTTTGTAATGCCCTTTTGGATACAACCTATCGCATCCCCTCAGGTGGGTATCCCCTGCGCCGTCAAGCCGCACGAGCGCTCGGACAACTGCAAAATCCGCAAGCCGTCAACGCATTAATTGCAGCGTTAGAATGTGATACTGATTTGCGTTTGCGGGAAGCAGCAATTCAAGCTTTAGCCGCTATTGGTGACGAAAAAGCGGCTACTCCTTTGCTTCAGCTTTTGCAATCCACTCAAGAGCAACCTTATGAAGCGCTAATTGAAGCACTAGCCACTTTGCAAGTTTGGTCAGCTCGCTCTTTAGTTGAACCTTTTCTTCATCATCCTTCTGAGCGGGTACAATGTGCAGCGGCACGGTATATGTATCTTTTGACTCAACAGCCTCAGTACATTGAACGTATTGTTAAAAATCTCAACCATGAAAATATGTATTTGCGCTGGGCAGCGATATTTGATTTAGGATCTGTTGGTCATCAGCAAGCTGTAGAAGCGATTTTGACGGCAAAGGTTCCTAATAGTTTGAAGCTGTTAAATTTGAAGCGAATTTTAGAAGCTGTTTTGGATAATCAGCACTCACAAAAGCAAACATCGCAATTACTTTTTAAAGCAATTGATGATTTGTTATTTCAACTTTGAAATTAGGGACTAGGAATTGTTATTTGTTGGTTGATAGTTGATGGTTGGAGCGTTGGTAACTACTAACCACTAACTACTAATTACTAACCACTAACGACTCTTAGTCCCTTTTTTAATATCAGTAACATTGAACTATGAATACAATCAATAACGATATTGACGGCTTGATTTTGCAATTAAACCACGCCTCGACACCAACCGATGCGATCGCTTCAATTTCTGCTATAGCTACTACTGGTATAAAAGAACAATCAGTTATCAAAGCGTTAATTTCAGCTTTCAGTCATCACCATCCTTCTGTTGGTGCTGCTGCTGTTAAAGTTTTGGTGCAATTAGCACCCGCATCAGTAAAACCGTTAATTGCGGCTTTTCATACTTCTAGCGATCAAGGGTTACAAGCTGACATTATTCAAGCTTTAGCCCAAATTGGCGACCCAGAAGCAATTGAAGTATTAGCTGAAGTTATCGGTACATCAGTCGCCAATCACTGTCAGGGAAATGTCCGCCGTATCGCCGCACGAGGACTCGGACGAATCGCCCAGAATTCTAACAACCCAGAAAACATCCACCGTACTTTGGACAAGCTAACTTGGGCGTTGTCCTCTCCCGAAGATTGGGGGCTGCGTTACGCTGCTGTAGTTTCTCTGTCAGAAATTGCTACACCAGAGGCTCTAGTAGCCCTACAACAGGCTTTAGCCCAAGAAACCGATAAAGTTGTCCTTCATCGCATTACAACTGCCTTAGAAGCGCTTGGCGTGGGGTAGGGGCAGGGGGATGGGGAGAGGGGGGGAGAGGGAGAGGGGGGGACGACTTGGGGAGTATTATTCAAAAATTCTCCTTGTCTCCTTGTCTCCCAAGTCCTGTGCCAGTCGCTACAACGCTCGTGACCTCCGCAACGCGCTGGCTCCCCAAGTCCTGTGCCAGTCGCCTCAACGCTCGTGACCTCCGCACGGAGAAAAGCTCCCCTTGTCCCCCCATCCCCCCCTCTCCCCCTCTCCCCCTCTCCCCATCCCCCCCATCCCCCCTTGGGACGAAGAATTTAAAAAATTTGCAACAATCTTTTGAAAGGTAAATTTAACTTTTTGTAATAAATCTGCCCTGTGCCGTGAAGACTATATGAGACTGTAATATATGTATCGTAAGCCTTGGCGCAAAAATTAAGAAAATATTAAAACAGTAATGTTTTGCATAAACATCCCCAATTTATTAAGTTTTGTTACAAAAAATCTTCGTTTTTCTCAGGCGCAGCCCTTGTATGTAAAGGATTTGAGGCTTTTCTTATCTGTGCAACTTATTTCTTCACAATTTGTAACAAATTATGGATCTATGGCGTTGTATAAACATAAGCTGGAGGGGTTAAAGAACAGACAAAAGTTAAACGAGGCAATCAATTCGTAAAGGTTGCTGGTTTCTCATAAAATCACCCCAGGTTCTCATAATTTGTCTTTCAGACAGTGAAAGGGGAATGTGAGAGGAGTTGAGAAACAGTTTTATTTGAAGTCTGTTGTTTAGCGGTTCCGCATTGATAAAACATTGCCAGTTTTAATCAAGACAGCACTCAACGTAAGGAATTAGGAGAAAACAGTCCATGTTAGACGCATTTGCAAAAGTAGTTTCTCAAGCTGATTCTCGTGGAGAATTCCTAAGCAACGAGCAACTAGATGCTCTCACCAAGTTGGTAAAAGACGGCAACTCCCGTTTGGATACCGTCAACCGCATCACCAGCAATGCTTCCTCAATCGTTACCAACGCTGCTCGTTCATTGTTTGAAGAACAGCCCAACTTGATTGCTCCTGGTGGTAACGCTTACACCAACCGTCGCATGGCTGCTTGCCTGCGCGACATGGAAATCATCTTACGCTATGTCACCTACGCTCAGTTAGCTGGTGATGCAAGCGTGTTAGATGACCGCTGCTTGAACGGCTTGCGCGAAACATACCAAGCTTTGGGTACACCTGGTTCTTCCGTGGCAGTTGGTGTTCAAAAGATGAAGGATGCAGCAATCAAGATTGCTAACGATCCTAACGGTATCACCAAAGGCGATTGCAGCAGCTTGATCTCGGAATTAGCTAGCTACTTCGATCGCGCAGCAGCAGCAGTTGCTTAATTTAAAACAAAACAAAGTCCGAAGCCTAAAAATTTAGGTTGATAGGCAAAAGCTACGAAAAAAGAAGGAGATTATACGCAATGAAAACACCAATTACCGAAGCGATCGCAGCTGCTGATACCCAAGGACGTTTTTTGAGCAACACCGAACTGCAAGCAGTTAACGGTCGTTTTGAACGCGCTGCTGCCAGCATGGAAGCGGCTCGTGGATTGACCTCTAATGCTCAACGCTTGATTGATGGCGCGGCTCAAGCAGTTTATCAGAAGTACCCCTACACCGCCCAAACAGCAGGTCCTCAATTTGCTGCTGATTCTCGTGGTAAATCCAAGTGCGCTCGTGACATCGGTCACTATCTGCGGATTGTTACCTACAGCTTAGTAGCTGGTGGCACAGGTCCCTTGGATGAGTACTTGATTGCTGGTTTGGATGAAATCAACCGCTCGTTTGAATTGTCTCCCAGCTGGTACGTAGAAGCTCTGAAGCACATCAAATCAAATCATGGTTTGAGCGGTCAAGCAGCTAACGAAGCCAACACCTACCTCGACTACGCAATCAACGCATTAAGCTAGATAGCGATCGGGCCCGGAGAGGGATGCAAGTGCTGGATGAAATCACCTAGCAGTTGGATCTCGCTCCGGGCATCGTTTTATCTGGAATATAGATAAAAAATACTTATCACGCGCACTTCTCTAGTAGCAGCCGAGTAGTGCTTTCGACAAGGGGGAAATAAAAATGGCGATTACAGCAGCAGCATCCAGGCTAGGAACAGAAGCTTACAGTGAAACAGGAACAGGACGACGAGTCGAACTGCGTCCCTTTGCCACGAAAGAAGACATCGAAGGAGTGATTCGTGCCGTTTATCGGCAAGTCTTGGGAAATGACTATTTGATGGCATCAGAACGCCTGAAAAGTGCCGAATCACTACTGCGGGATGGCAACCTAACAGTGCGGGAATTTGTCCGCAGCGTTGCCAAATCAGAACTTTACAAAAAAAAGTTTTTCTACAACAGTTTCCAAACCAGAGTAATCGAACTCAACTACAAGCATTTGTTGGGTCGCGCTCCCTATGATGAGTCAGAAGTAGTTTATCACTTGGACATTTACGAAAACCAAGGATACGACGCGGAAATAGACTCATACATCGATTCAACCGAATATCAAACCAACTTCGGCGACAACATTGTGCCCTACTATCGCGGCTTTGCTACCCAACCAGGGCAAAAAACCGTCGGTTTTAACCGGATGTTTAGGTTATACCGAGGTTATGCTAACAGCGATCGCGCTCAAGTAGAAGGCACAAAATCTCGCCTCGCACGGGAATTAGGAACCAATAGCGCTTCCTCAATTGTCGGACCATCAGGTAGCAACGAGAACTGGAATTTCCGCGCAACTGCGGATGTAACACCCAAGAAGAATATGGGTAACGCAGTCGGCGTAGGCGATCGCGTTTACCGCATCGAAGTAACCGGACAGCTAAGTCCTGGGTATCCCCGCGTGCGTCGCAGCAGCTACGCGATCGTTGTACCCTACGAACGGCTTTCCGAAAAGATGCAGCAAATTCAAAAGCAAGGTGGCAAAATCGTCAGCGTGTCACCAGCTTAATTGGTAGTAGTTAGTAGTTAGTAGTTAGTAGTTAGTTGTCAATAAATTGAATTAACAACTAACAACTAACAACTAACAATGATTTAGGAAAATACTAAAGGAGAAATTAATCATATGTTCGGTCAAACCACAGTTGGAACTGGTGGAATTTCTAGTGCGGGTAGCCGGATGTTCCGTTACGAAGTCACAGGCTTGCGGCAAAACTCCGAAAACGACAAAAATAACTATGAAATCCGTAACAGTGGCAGCGTGTATGTCACAGTTCCATACAACCGGATGAACGAAGAAATGCAGCGGATTACCCGCATGGGCGGCACAATTGTGAAAATTGAGCCGTTGACTGCTGAATCAGCACTAAAGCCAGATAGCGAATCTGAAGGGCAAAACTAACGACGGCAATGAGAGAAAATGGCGCGGAAGAATATATACCAGAAAACGCACCACCGCTAAATGAAGAACAAGCGATCGCTAATCTAAATTCACTAGATACAGGTCTTCGCTATTACGCCGCTTGGTGGCTGGGCAAATTCCGCGTTAATTCCTCTTCTGCTGTAAATGCTTTAATTGCAGCGTTAGAGGATGAAGCCGACAGAACAGAACTCGGAGGCTATCCTCTACGACGCAACGCAGCAAGAGCGTTGGGGAAATTAGGCGATACACAAGCCGTTGATGGCTTAATTAAGTGCTTGGAATGCTCCGACTTCTACGTGCGCGAAGCATCTGCCCAGTCTCTGGAAATGTTGCGCGATCCAGTTGCCGCCCCAGCACTGGCAAAACTATTAGAAGGGGGTGTTGCCGCAGCCGTCCAAGTACCCGGACGCCCGCACTTAGTCCAACCCTACGAAGCCGTATTAGAAGCTTTGGGAGCGATTGGAGCAAAAGAGGCTATTCCCCTAATTCAACCGTTCCTAGAGCATCCACTACCACGAGTGCAATGCGCCGCAACCAGAGCAATGTACCAACTAACACAAGATGCCAGTTATGGCGATCGCTTAGTGAAAGCGTTGGACAGTGACGATCTGAAATTGCGCCGCGTTGCATTAGGGGATTTGGGTGCAATCGGATATATAGCAGCAGCAGATGCGATCGCTCAGGCAAAAGTTGAAAATAGCTTCAAACTCATCGCCCTCAAAGGATTGTTAGAGCATCAACTTCCATCATTAGATGTTTCCCTTTCAGAGGATACCATCCGCCTAATGAACCTGATGGATGCGCTGTTGTAGTTATTGGTTAGTGGTTAAGTGTTAGTGGGAGCGTGGGAGCATGGTAAGAGTGTTAGTGAGAGCGTGGTAAGAGTGTTAGTGGTCAAAAACCAACGACTAACAACTAACAACTAACAACTAACACCTAACAACTAACACTCTTACCAATGACTAAAGAACTAATTCGCGCCGTCGAGTCGGCTGATTCACCTGCTTTGATGGTGGCAGCAGTGCAAAAGTTGGCAGCGGCGAAAGATGAAGCGGCAATTCCTACCTTAATTGCTGTGTTTGGTTATAACAACCCAACCGCAGCAGTTGCGGCAGTTGCCGGACTGGTGGAATTGGGGGAAGTGGCAGTACCACAGTTGCTCTCTCAAATTGATGATTATAACTATGGCGCACGGGCTTACTCGATTCGTGCTTTGAGTGCGATCGCTGACCCCCGCGCAATAGATATATTACTCACCGCTGCTGCCACCGACTTTGCCCCAAGTGTCCGCCGCGCCGCTGCCAAAGGGCTAGGAAACTTACACTGGCATAAACTGAACGATAAAGATCGCGCATCTGCCCTGTCTCGATGTTTGGAAACATTACTCAATATTTCTACTGACTCAGACTGGTCAATTCGTTATGCTGCTGTCGTCGGGTTGCAAGCATTGGCGAAAATTCCTGATTTGCGATCGCCCATTCAGGCTAAATTCAAAGAAATGCTTTTCACTGACACAGAAAAAGCAATCCGTGCCCGCGTACAACTAGCGCAATTAGCAGTCTAGAGACACGATTTATCGCGTCATGGATTTATATCATAAAAAAAGGCAAAAGTCAAGATGTCAATCCCACTACTTGGATATACTCCCAACTCGCAAAATCAGCGTGTTGAAGGATACGAAGTACCCAGCGAAGACACCCCACAACCTTATCGGTTAACACCAACCTCTGAAGTTCCAGATATTGATGCGATAATTTGGGCAGGATATCGGCAAATCTTCAGCGAACACTTAATTTTAAAAAGACATCGCCAACCCTTTTTAGAATCACAACTGCGAAATCGGGCGATTACCGTTCGGGATTTCATTCGCGGATTGGGTAAAACTGAAGTTTACTGGGAACTAGTAGGAGAAACCAACTCTAACTACCGCCTAGTTGACATCACCTTAAAGCGGTTTTTAGGACGTGCTAGCTACGGCAAAGACGAAGAAATTGCATGGTCAATTATAATTGCCACCAAAGGCTTGCACGGTTTCATCGACACCTTGCTTGACTCCGAAGAGTATCTAAGCAACTTTGGCAACGACATTGTACCCTACCAACGCCGCCGCTTCAAAGATAGACCCTTCAACTTAGTTAACCCCCGGTACGATGCAGATTATCGCAATCGCCTATTGGGACAATACTTAAGTGGACGTACCTTTTATCAAGCGGTACGCACAGGAGAATCTGTACAACGCGGAGTTCGGGAAGCGATTCCGGACACATTCTTGTCAATGGCAGCGAGTATATCACCAGGCGGCATGAACTACCAGCGATCGAGCGATCGCGCCAGAAATTACATCTCAAGTGTCAAGCTGCCTGAGACATCAAAACAAGTTACAGAAACTACCGTCAAACCTACGGAAGTTGCTTTACCTTACCGTTACATCCCAGGAAACAAGACAACCTAGGAAATGGGTAATGGGGAATCGAGAATGGGGAATGGGGAGTGGGGAATAAAAATAATTACCAATGCCCTATGCCCAATTACCAATGCCCTATGCCCAATTACCAATTACCAATTACCTCTTCACCAATCACCAAGAAGGTAAATATTAATGTCAATCCCTTTACTACAATACAAACCCAGTTCTCAAAACCAGCGCGTAGACGGTTACGAAGTCGGTAACGAAGATACCCCCAGAACTTACCGCGCAGAAGACTGTGGTTATGATGGCGAAATCCAAGAATTAATTTGGGCTGCTTATCGGCAGATTTTCAGCGAACACGAAACCCTGAAATTTCACCGCCAAAAAAATCTCGAATCTCAGTTGAAGAACCGCGCAATTACCGTGCGCGACTTCATTCGAGGTTTGGCAAAATCAGAAGCGTTTCGGCGTTTGGTAGTAGAGACAAACTCTAACTACCGCATCGTCGAAGTTTGTCTCAAACGGATTTTGGGGCGCACGTCTTATAATAAAGACGAAGAAATCGCTTGGTCAATCAAGATAGCAACCCTCGGTTGGGGTGGCTTTGTCGATGCATTGGTAGATAGCGAAGAGTATCTAACCAACTTTGGCGAGAATACAGTTCCCTATCAACGGCGCCGCTTCAAAGACAGACCCTTTAACTTGGTGACACCTCGCTACGGTAATTACTGGCGCGATAAGGAAGAAACTGAGCGTTACAAGTCCGGCGATATCAGTAATTTCCTAGACATGGCGAGTGGAATTCAGATTAGGACAGTTAACTATACACCAGTTAGCACTGCCAATATCCAAATTCCTGACATGACAAAGAATACTAAGCCCCAAGGTATTCCCGTTTCTGTTAGTCCCAGCGCTAGTTTTCCCGTGCGGTAAATCGATTTGAGATTAAATCTAAAATTTAAAATCTCAAATCTCAAATCCAAATAAGGGACAATAAATAAAGAATGAGGATTTTGAGCAATCAAGCCTCTTTCAGTTTTCAGTTTCTCTTGCAATAACGTTTAATTCATTAATAAATTACGAGGAAGATTGCAGCATGGCACTGCCATTACTTCAATACAAACCCAGCAGTCAAAATCAACGAGTCAAAAGCTTTGGCAAAGCTGACCTTGATGAAGAAACACCATATATCTACAGAATAGAAGATGTCAGCAGCTATACTGACATGGAAAATATCATTTGGGCGGGCTATCGCCAAGTTTTCAGCGAACATGAGATTCTCAGCTTTAACCGCCAGAAAAATCTCGAATCTCAACTGAAAAATGGCTCGCTAACTGTACGCGACTTCATCCGTGGTTTAGCTAAATCCGAGGCATTCTATCGTTTGGTTGTCTCAGTTAACAACAACTACCGCTTAGTAGACATTAGTCTAAGGCGGTTGTTAGGTCGTTCTTCTTATAACAAAGAAGAAGAAATTGCTTGGTCAATCAAGATAGCAACCCTTGGATGGGGTGGCTTTGTTGATGCCTTAATTGACAGTGAAGAGTACACCAGCGCATTTGGTGAGAACACCGTACCTTACCAACGCAAGCGCATGGAGGGACGCCCCCACAACTTGGTAACTCCTCGCTACGGCGAAGACTTCCAAGAAAGAGAAGGCACCGTTCAAACAGACTGGCGCTTCACCCTGGACAAATACTACAGCAGCAAGTCCAAAGAACGGCGCTTGGCAGAAGGCGACCCCCGCAAATATGCGGATATGGCAGCATCTTTAGATGCTTCAGGTAATTACGCGCAAAAGGTTTCTGCTTTTGACCTTGATTATCTGAGCTTAGTGCCATCTCGTGGTAGACGCTAGGATTTCAACTAGAAATACCTAAAATTTTATACTGGGTCTGGTTTCCGTGTTGATGTGACAATTAGCTGATAGTTTCTCTATTGGCTGGGCGTTACTTTAAGTGGAGACTAGACCCAGTAGTTTTTTACGCTTTCGCTTCTAGCGTGAAATTTTGGGAAGTGCGATGGGCAAAGCCCCGCAAAGAAGCGATCGCGCTTGAGTTCCACATCTTACAGTAATTTCCACGGATTGATGATGGTTAACCCTACGTGTTTAAAGTCTTCTTCGTTGCGCGTGACTAAACTGCAACGGTGATTCATAGCGATCGCTGCAATCAAAGAGTCGATCGCCGACATGCGCTGTCCACTCAAATCAAGTTTGCCAGTTAATTGTCCCCACTGGCGCACTACTTCAATATCCACCAACAAAATCTTGCCACTGAAGCGCAGCATTAAATCATCATTAACCCAATTGTGCAAAGCGGTTTTACGCTTGGAATCAGGCAATTTTTCAATTCCTTTGTATATCTCACCAATCGTCAGCACACTCAGATAAACGTTGTTAAAATCGAGAGCATCAATCCACTCAACAACTTTGAGATTTGGCTGTTTGGCAACCAGTTCTGAAATCACGCAGGTGTCAAGCAAATAGCTCACAAAATAAAGTCTCCCCTAGTATCGCTTTTATCCCGATTCAAATCCAACTCAACCTCAGCTAAGGGAGACTCTCGGAAAAAAGTAGACAGTTTTTTCTGCGAAGCCATCATCTTACAGTATTCTACGTAAGACAGGACGATCGCCACTTCAACCCCACGTTTTGTAATCACCTGTGGTCCTTGCTGGATAGCTTCTTCCACCACTTCACTGAATTTGTTCTTCGCTTCTTGGAGTTGCCAAATTCGATTCATCACTTTTTCCTGGCTAGTCTGTCTAGATTTTAACTAATTTAATTGTAGATTTTCTAACAATTAGGAAGTTTTAGTTCTTTGCAAACCGCATATTCATCGTGAAGTTTTAATTAGTGCGATCGCTTCTTTGCGGGGCTTTGCCCATCGCACTTATTCAAATTTTAGTTTGAGCGATCGCAGCTAGCGCACATCACGAAGCCGGAAAAATCCGAGTTCAATCAATCGATGATACTCGTCGATTGTAAATCGCTTAGGTGTGACAACATTCATGGGAGATTCATCCAATGGCACTGATTCCATTTTTATTTGTAGATTAGCAGAAATTAAAGTTACAAATTAGTAATAAGCGCGATACAAACAAAGTGCTTCGCGCTTACTAAAATTATTGAGCTATAAAGATTGAATTTCTGCATTAAGATTGCGACGAGCAGGTTTTTCCCCAACCTCGAACATCAAAGTAGTGAAGTAAATACGCTGACGCTGCAAAAAGCTCTCTAAAACATGAGCGCGACCCATAATATATTCTGCTTCTGACACCCAAGCATATTCCTGACGAATGTAAAGAGCGTATTCTCGATATCGGACTGGGTTAGCAGCCAAAATTGCCAAATCAGCATCAAGTAAAACTTGACTATCAAAGTCATCTGCCGCAGCTTGATGATTTTTGGTATTTATAATCAGACGAGTTACAGCAGTAATATTACTAAGAGGAATGCCCAAACTACTCAGCAATTCACAAGCCACCGCAGCGCTTTTTTCTTCATTATTTTGAGCTTTAGTGTCATAAACTACATCGTGAAACCAGGCAGCAAGTTGAACAGTAGCGAGGTTTCTGGTATAAGCTTGCAAATTGTCAATAATTTTGAGAACGTGGTAAATGTGTTTGAGCGTATGGTAATAGCGATCGCTACTAGAGTAAGCCTCAACTAAAAGATTAAATGCTTTGTGTGCCGCTACTTGGTCTACTTCAAAACCAGAAAGTGTCCGTTGCCACTGACAAAATAATGATGAGTCCAAATAATTCATAACTAATAATTCATAATTCCTAATTACACTATAATTGTCAGCTTGTACTCTCCATCTAGAAGCACCACGCTCATCAATTTTTTAATTATGAATTATGAATTATGAATTAATAATTATTCGGTCAAGTTTCATTTAAACAGTTTAACTTTCCAGTATATCTGTAACAAACGGTTCAATTGCCAATCCAATGCGATCGCCTACAAGTTGCAGTCGCTGTACATCATCTTTGGTGAATTCACAGTGACGATATGTGCCAACATGAAAGACACCACTTATCCCCTTTTTAAGCTGCAAAGGGACACCTATCATTGATTGAATTCCCTTATTTCGCAAAATCGGACTCACAACTTCTACTTTTGACAAATCGTCTACAATCATTTGCTCACCACTTGCGGCTATACGACCTGCAAAGCCTTGCCCAATCGGAATTCGCACAGCTTCTACAATTTCTTCTTCAAGACCGATAGTGGCGCATACAGCTAATTGCTGCCCGCTCTTTGTTGGCAATAAAATCGTAATTGTATCCACATTCATTACTTGACGGATGCAGTCAAGCAGCACGGAAAGCAGATTTTCCAAAACAAAATGAGGAAATACAGTATCGTTTACTGTCAGGGGATAACTTAGTTCAGCAGTCTTCTCAATTTGAGCTAGAGCTACACTTAGCTTAATGTCGAGGCGGCTGTTATTATTATGTGTTAGCTTCGTTTGTTCTTTGTCTTGGCGATCGCGGATCACTTTTGCCGGCACACCCACTGCAATTGAGAACGCAGGGATATCTTTGCTAACAACCGATCCTGCACCTATCACACTACCTTCACCGATGGTGACTCCATCTAATACTGTCACTCCATGCCCAAGCCAACAGTTATCCTCTATAATAATTCCCTTGCGAGTCACACCTTGTTCTCTGATTAACACAGTCAGGTCGGCAAAATTATGATTGTTAGCATATATCCCTGAGTGAGATGCAATCATACAGTGCTTACCAATTTTAATGTTGCCAGGACCAGCGATACAAACGTAAGGAGCGATATATGTATTTTCATCAATATGAATATAGGTATTGTCTAACGCTCCAATTTCAACACCACGCTCTAGGGCTACTCGCTCTCCAAGATAAATTTTATTATTTTCATGTCCTCTTCCATCTAAACGAACATTCTTGAAAATATGCACTCCATCGCTTATTTCTATGCTATAAGCACCAAGAAATTCAACGCCGTTTTGAATATAAACTGAGCTACCAATACGGGCAAAAATACTACGGTACAGTACATTTCTTAACTTTGCACCGAGAGCAATTGACGGAATCCATCCAAGGATTGTCGTAACTAAAACTTCCTTCAATCGCATCCATCTTGAAGCAGATTGTTTTGTATTCATTTTTTGATAACTCCAAAATAAGTTTGCTGTGAATATCGAAGCAACTACACTATCAAAAGTTTCAATTGCTATCAAGAGTCAAATAATACTTTTTTCGTAACCGTTTTCTAATTACGTCTGTAATCGTGTTAAATTACCTCATCAACTTGTCAAAATAAAGTTGTTGAGTTGATGAGATATTCAATTAAATTTTCCTCAAAAGATAATTGCTACAAGCAATTATGCACAATTTATACCTGGATGTAATTATTTAATTTATGTTTACATTTTTTAGACGGCTAGACGCAATCTAGGGGGGAGTATCTCCAACTTCGGACATCACATTAAAGTCCACCATTGGGCTAAATAAGTATCTACTTCCCCTACTGCTGTAACGGCTTTTTTGTCGCCAGTTTGTACCGTCTAATATTGTGTTCACTACAAATAAAGATGATTAAATAACTGACCACTTAACACTTTGAATACAAGCATAACAATATTTTTACTGTAACTTCACTCTTTTTTGTAAAGTATTAATGAAGTTATTTTGGAGTATGTTTATAAAACAGTGAAGACAAAAAGATAACAATACACAAAAAATAGCTATCTCAGGAATGAGAATATCTGACACCGTGTCGCTTCGTAGCGGTAATTCATGAATTACCGCGATTGTATAATGTGCCTTTGAATTATTTTTGCGCTCATTCCTATATCTGTTACCTGCATAATGCTTTATAGCAATTCAGAAAACTATTTATTTACCAAGCCTGCAAAACAAATAATAAAAATCTTAATCTACTTGCGATCGCATGACGCTGAATACATAAATATATCTCTGGATAGATGAATTATCTAAATTTTTGACAAAGTTTTTAAATTTAATAAATTGCTTTCTCAAGGCAGATAAATTAAGCAAAAAATCCAGATGCATAATATTGATGTCAGATATAAGTTTAGCGAACTTGTGATGCCTAGCGCCCTCGATCTGCAACACATCTCCATCCCCTATCATTAACTTCAGGCGATGTGCAATCAGTTGCAGTTGCTGTACATCACGTTCGTTAAACTGATGAGAATTAAACTTACCGACGTGTAGAACTCCAACCGATTGTTCATTGATAGGTATTGGGATACCGACAAGCGATCGCAAACCTTTCTGGCGGAGAATTGGACTATAGACTTCTACCGCCGACACATCATCAATTATCATCGGTTGCATACTAAGAGCAATGCGACCAGCAATTCCTTGCCCGATGGGGATACGGATCTGTTGTCTAATTTCCTCTTCTAGTCCTAAAGTAGCGTATACAGCAAGATGCTGTTGGTCTGATACAGGTAGCAAAAGCGTCACTGTATCTACCGAAGTATACTCTTGCAGCCACTGAAGCAGCTTTTTTAGGGAAGCCGCAAATTTAGCTTTTGTGTTATTCGTCTGACCTACAACTACATTCCAGCCTCTATAAGGCATTGGTTGACCAGTGTGGTTTCCCCAAAATATCATACTCAACTCCAGTATCTTTTAAGTAAATAATAACGCTGCGGTCAGAATATAAGGACTCTCCAAAGTCTGATTTAAAGTGCCCTTAAAAACGTGAGTTATGTAGACCTCAATTTGGTCAACTATAGCTAAAATCAATAAGGTATAGTAGAGCGATCGCCTAAAATAAAAAGCACTCTATTCTCACCCAAGCCTATGGAAGTTTTAGAACTCAAACGCGAAATCGAAACGTTGTCTAATCGCCTGGGTAAAACTCAGGACTATCTTTGACATCCCTGCACTAACAGCTAAAATTCAAGATTTAGAACAAATATCCGCACAGCCAGAATTTTGGGATGACCAAACCCAGGCTCAAGAAACTTTACAAGAACTCAACGACCTGAAAGTACATTTATCGCAGTATCATCAGTGGCAAGCCAGCCTAGAAGATACCAAAGCAGTTTTTGAGCTTTTGGAGTCAGAAACCGATGAGGGATTACTGCAAGAAGCACAAACCACCCTCAGCAACCTGAATCGCGAACTTGACCAGTGGGAATTACAACAGTTACTTTCCGGTCAATTCGACGACAAAGGCGCAGTCCTGACAATTAACGCCGGCGCTGGTGGAACAGATGCCCAAGACTGGACAGAAATGCTGTTGCGAATGTACACTCGTTGGGCAGAAAAGCATGGTTATAAAGTCACCTCAAGCGAACTTTCTGAAGGTGATGAAGCCGGAATAAAATCAGTAACCATAGAAATTACAGGTCGCTATGCCTACGGCTACTTGCGATCCGAAACAGGCACTCATCGCTTAGTGCGAATTTCACCCTTCAATGCCAACGGCAAACGCCAAACTAGTTTTGCAGGGGTGGAAGTAATGCCGCAAATAGATAATACCGTACAACTAGATATTCCAGATAAGGATTTGGAAATTACCACATCTAGAGCCGGTGGTAAAGGTGGGCAAAATGTCAACAAAGTGGAAACAGCAGTGCGAGTTGTTCACCTTCCCACCGGTCTTGCCGTCCGTTGTACAGAAGAACGCAGCCAACTGCAAAATAAAGAGAAAGCTCTCGCCCGTTTGAAAGCAAAGCTGCTAGTTATTGCCAAAGAGCAACACGCTCAAGAAATTGCCCAAATTCGGGGCGATATGGTCGAAGCCTCTTGGGGAAACCAAATCCGTAACTATGTGTTTCACCCTTATCAAATGGTGAAAGACTTGCGTACCAATGTAGAAACGACTGCGATCGGCGATGTGATGAACGGCGAAATTGACATGTTCATCCAATCTTACCTGCGGCAAGAAAACCAGTTGGTAGAAAGTAAATAGGAATTGGGAATTGGGCAATGGGCATTGGGCAATGGGCATAGGGCATAGGGCATGGGGCATTGGGCATGGAAAGAATCCTATTAGAACGTGCATCAAAAATCAAGCGTCTTTAATTCGCATTGCCCTATGCCCATTGCCCATTGCCCAATTCCAATTTGCCAAACTGGCAACTGTCGCCTCACCAAACTGTTACATTTATAAATGAGTTTGTTATCAAATCATCATGAGCAACTCTCATAAAACCGAACCTAAACCAAGCTACGTCAAACTCGCCATGCGAAACATGGTGCGTAAGGGTGGCACTTCTATTAAACATTTTGCGCTAACCGCAGTCGGGCTTTTGGCTGTCCTCGTGGGTCTTGCTTATCTGACTCACTGACGATACATTACAATCGCGCCGTCCTACTTTGTAAACAAAAGTGCAAGTCGAATTATATGTAGAAAATTGTTTTCATTTTGCTTCCCCAGCCGAAGCTGTAAATCTTGGGGAGGCTGAGATGACAATTTCAGCGGAAACTTGGTCAAACTGGTTTCGTCGCTGGTTGGAAATATTACAACCTGATATTTCCCAAAAATCAATTTATGAAATTGGCTTACGTTTGACAGACGATGCGGAAATTCAAACTTTAAATGCCCAGTATCGTCAGCAAAACAAGCCCACAGACGTTTTATCTTTTGCAACATCAGAGGTAGACTTTCCTGACTTTGAGGAAATAACTGCTTCTGTGCCTTTATATCTAGGTGATATAGTTATTTCTGTAGATACTGCTAAACGTCAAGCTCAACAGCAAGGGCATAGTTTAGCAACGGAATTAGCATGGTTAGCGGCTCACGGTTTATTGCATCTACTAGGCTGGGATCATCCTGATGAAGAAACAGAAACGCGAATGCTGAAACAGCAAGCGATATTACTGAAGGCAATTAGTATTACCATTGACCTAGAATAGCACTTATATGCGTGACCGTAAGTGTTAAGTTTTAGTCATTGTTTATATAATACTTCTATATAAAATTACCGAAAAATTGATTGGGCGATTAAAATCAGCTAAGATTCCCACTTTATTTAATCTGCTGTTATATTTTCAGCCTATGTCCAAACAAGTTTCTTCATCACCCACGCCAAACCACTTAGAAACAATTGTGACCAACGATCGCTCACTCTCCTGGCGCGTTGCCTCTAATTTATTTGTTAGTTTTAAGTATGCCTGGGCTGGAATCAGTTACGCTTTTCAAAGTCAACGCAACTTTCGCATTCATGTAGGTGTTTGCGTTTTAGCAATCGGCTTGAGCCTTTTTTTACATCTACAACCAGTGGAAATAGCGGTGATTGCCTTAACTAGCGGTTTAGTTTTGGCGCTAGAGTTGCTGAATACAGCGCTTGAGTCTTTGGTAGATTTAACAGTCAAGCAAACGTATCACGATTTGGCAAAAATTGCTAAAGACTGTGCTGCTGGTGCTGTGCTAGTTTCTGCTTTAGTCGCGGTGCTGGTTGCTGGTATACTTTTACTTCCGCCAATGTTTAGTTTAATTTTGTCGGCATTGAAATCCCCAGAAGCGATCGCCCCTTTGCAAAAGTGACTGAGTTGCCCGGAGAACCTCCCAAATCTGATAAAATATTCAATCTAACATTAATTAGGCATGATTAATCGTGTCTTATATTCAGATGACCGCACAGCTATTAAAATCTGGCGAGAGTAAAATACTCATTATATTCAGTTGTAAAAACTAGGAGTTAATCGCTGTGCTTATAGTCATTGATAATTACGACAGCTTTACCTATAACTTGGTGCAGTATTTGGGAGAACTAGCAGCAGAGTTTCCAGTAGCAGAGGATATAAAAGTTTTTCGTAACGATAAGATATCTGTTTCGGAAATTCAGTCACTAAAGCCCGATGCAGTCGTGATTTCCCCAGGACCAGGACGACCAGAAGATGCGGGAATTTGTCTAGATTTGATTGAAAATCTCGGATCTAACTTGCCTATTTTAGGCGTATGTTTAGGACATCAAAGCATTGGTCAAGTATTCGGTGGTAAAATCGTTTCTGCCCCTGAATTGATGCATGGCAAAACTTCTCTTGTATCTCACGCAGGAGTAGGAGTTTTTCGGAGTTTGGAGAATCCTATGACCGCAACCAGATATCATAGTTTAGCGATCGACCGCGAAACTTGCCCGGACGTGTTAGAAATCACTGCTTGGGTAGAAGACGGAACCATTATGGGAGTGCGACACCGGAACTATCCTCACATTGAAGGCGTCCAGTTTCACCCAGAGAGTGTCCTGACATCTTCAGGCAAGCAGTTATTGCGAAACTTTCTGGAACAATTACAGTCAAAAGAGTAGTAATGAAACGACGACAGTTGATGGGGTATGCTGGGACGGGGTTACTAACAGCCTTGGTTACTGACTTTAGTTCACACCTTCAAGCTAACGCACAATCTAGCGATTCATTATCAGTTCAGTGGTTGGGTCATTCTTGCTTTCTGTTTACTGGTGGTGGTAAAAGAATTCTCGTAAATCCGTTTCGGTCAGTGGGTTGTACTGCTAAATATCGTCCTCCCCAAGTCGTCACCGCAGATTTAGTACTGATTAGCAGTCAACTGCTGGATGAAGGTGCGGTGGAAGGATTATCGGGAAATCCAAAGCTAATTTACGAACCGGGAGTTTACGAATTTCAAGGCATAAAATTCCAGGGAATTGCCATAGACCACGATCGCAAAGGCGGTAAACAGTTTGGCATTAACACCGCTTGGAGTTGGAAGCAAGGCGGAATTAATATCTTACACTTAGGAGGAGCCGCCGCACCGATTTCAATTGAGCAAAAAATCCTCATGGGGCGTCCTGATGTAGCATTCATCCCCGTGGGAGGTGGTGTCAAAGCTTACAATGCCCAAGAAGCCAAGCAAGCAGTTCAGGTGTTAAATCCCAAGCTGATAATTCCTACCCAATACCGTACACAAGCCGCAGATACCGCTACCTGCGATATTTCCCCACTTGATGATTTTTTAACTTTGATGCAGGGCGTGAATGTACGTCGTAACAATAGTGATACTCTTGCTATTAGCTCTGGTAGTCTACCAAAAAATGGCGAGATTCAACTTTTAAGTTACAAATATTAAGATGATTCTCGGACAGTTGTGGCGCAGGCATCCTGCCTGCGATTGGCGTAAATAAAAATTTTGAATTTAGGAAAATGTCTCAATCTACCAGTAAATTAACTGGTTTAACATTCAAAAAGGTGTTATTTTTAGCACTTTTTTGCATGATACCAACTAGCATCTTTGTCATACCAAAAATTGGCAGTACCCAAATTTTTGCAGCAAGCAGTCAGGTAACTTACCAAAGTCAGAAATTTGGCTTTAAGATAACATATCCTAATAGCTACACTTTAGATAAAACCTTTGAAAATAAATATCCTGACCAAGGATATCTAACACTGTGGAAAAATTCTGACTATCAAGCAATTCAGGCGGGAAAATTATTTACGACTGAAGCACCATCCAGCAGTATTAGCATTTCTGCATTCAGTAATCCTAATAAACTTTCAGCGCTGCAATGGGTAACTCAAAATACTCCGCAGTCAAATTTTAAACGTTTCCGTCAAGGTAATTATCAAACATTAAATTTTGTCGGTCAAAGTGCTATATATTATTCCTGGTGTGGGCTGAACTGTGGTGATAATATAGTCTTACCCAGTAAAAAGGGACAGTATATAATCATACTAAATGTCGGTTACGGAAACAAGTCAGACAAAATTAGACAAGACTTTCAACGGATTATTTCAACTTTCCAATTGACGAAATAATTGACTTCAATAAATTGGGTTTTGAGAACAATAATCTTTGCCAAAATCCAACACCCTAGAAGGATACTGGACGGGCTGCTGATAAAGGGTATGATTCTAAACAGCAACGCGCTTTCCCTACGTAAACGAGGCATTAAACCTCAAATACCACGCACGAGTCTGGAAAACCAAGAAAAATAAAGGCAGACCCATCAAAATCTCTGTTCCTAGATTCCAGCAAGAGCGGTGTTTTACGCTGTGTTCAACGTAAATACCGTCGCCTAGCTGTACGCCCGCGAGCGTTAAAATGTATATTTTCATACATTTATTGACCTTGCTACTATCCATCTTTGGGTTCAAAGAATTTTATTAGTGGGATAGGTTCATAAATAATAATTCGCAATTTGGGAAAAATGATAAATTGGACAAGGTGTTAGGGGCGATGCCTAAGCGGAAGGTAATTTTTCTCTGTTATTAGCTTTAACTGTGGTCATGTTTTTGTTGGTAGTGTTGACCAATCATTTGATGCCTGCGACCTCTTTACAATCTAGCTCAAGAGAAATATCAATTATTGGTTTAGATCCGCCTCTGTTTTAATTGTTAACCTTTATTTATGAACAAAAAGAAAATTCTTGCATATATCCTTCTCTTTATTGGTGGTATTGGCATATTTAGCCTAATTGGATTAAGCATTTTTGGGATAAAATTTCTACTTTTCTTGTGTTCATGGAGTACAACTCAAGTAAATTGTTTTCCCCAAATAGCGATTTTATTAGTCATCAGTTTTGTCCTTGGTATCATATTCGTGATGATATTTAAACGTGGTCTAAAAAGTCTGAAATCTGGAAAAACACATCCGAAGCAAGACAGCTAAAATTATATATTTTTCTGCAAATACTTTAATGCTTGTGTACCCGATGCCACAGCCGTCCCAAAGACAAAAATGCTGGATGCCATTGGGTAAGTCCATCATCTGTTAACCTGTCATGCATTCTATAGTTACTAAAGTCATAAAAAATCCCTGCTGCATTCTGGCAGTTTTAGGGTTGGCGTGGATTCAGACTTTAAATTCTGAGAAGATTCGCAAACTGCAAATGGCTGTGATGCTGCTTGATAGTCTCGTTTAATTTTTATTGACTTTTACACTAGTGACTGGGCATTAAAAAAATCCCTCTTCCAGGTTGGTTGGGGGATTATTAATTTTGGCTTACTTTTAAATTTAAATCATGCGGCAAGTGTAGCAATTGGGTGTAGCGATGTGTACAAGATTTATTTGGTAGGCTTTTCACAAAAGAGCAACTGCTATTTCCCCCTCAAGTGAGAAATTAGCAAGTCTTGTCAAATAAAACGCCCAATTCTTTATTAGGGGAGGACGGCAGTTTTGCGGGAAGAAAATCTACACCGCAAACTGCCTCGAAAATCCACACCCTAAGAAAGCCTCCCCTACGTATATGTTCAAAAATCAAATAGGAATCCTATAGGGTGTAAGCTCTTTGGAAGGTCTTGTATAAAAAACACAATTTATCACTACCCCACATCTGGCAACTCTGGCAAAATAGAGCCACAATAGATTGTCATCAGCACAGTAGCAAGATGGGTGCGATGAAACTAATTAAACAGACTACACTGCACTATCAAGAAGGAACTTCTGATAAAATCTACGAAGTGGATCTTTGTCAGACTGGTAAAGATCGTTATGTAGTTAACTTCCGTTACGGACGGCGGGGCGCTAATCTAAAAGAAGGTACGAAAACTACTTCTTCCGTACCTTTAACAGAAGCGCAGCAAGTCTTCGACAAGCTGGTTGGCGAAAAGACCAAAAAGGGATATCGTGATGTTAACGCTCAACCAGTTAATTTAGAATCAACACCACCAGTTGAGTCTAGCAATGCACGCAAACAAGCAATTCTCAATCGCCTTGCTGACGACAAACCGAGTAAATCAAAGTTAGAACGGGCAATTTGGCGAGCGGGAGAACTTAAAATTAGTGAAGCGACACCTTTATTAATCAAGCTTATTGGTACTGGTGAACCATTAAGAGATTATTGCATTGCTTGGGCTTTAGGTTGGTGTGGAGATGATAGTGCGATCGCTCCCATCACTCACCTTTATAATAATCTCTCTAACCCCGAATTTGTTCGCCGCATCGCTTTTGAAGCACTCTTAAAACTATCTGATGCAGAAAAGACAGCTTCTTTGCAAGCTGAACGAATTGAATTTTTACCACCTGAGTTACAAAAATTAACGCGAAATGGTTCGTCAGAAAATTTTGCAACAGCTTTATCTAACTATCTAGAACACGGCAACTACAAGCATTTTGCCGTCTTAGATACGATTTATCAAATTGATAATCAATACGTTCGTCCTGCACTACTTGATATTTTATGCAACGCACCTTTCAAACCAAACTATTTTAAACAACTTCGCCATATTTTCAAAATGGCGGAATATCGCCACGATGCAGAAGTGTTTGGTATTCTTGCTTATGGGTTAGAGATAGAGAAAGCAGGTTTCTCTAGCAAATCTTATTATGTTAGTCTGCCAAGCGGAGGACACCTAAGAAAGACTTTATGGGGAAATTATAATCGCCAAACACAGCGTTATGAATCTAAAGGTAGTGAAGTTAAAGACGAATTAAAACATCCTGAGTCAAGAATAGCTTACAGCAGCAATACTCGTGAATATCTGCTACGTCGCGTATGGCGTACTCTCAAACAGTTAGGCGAAGAAAGTGACCCTGACTATGTTAAAATGGCTGTAGGCGTTCTTCTTCAATATTCTGATGAAGATGCTGAAGAAGTAAGAGAGTCAGTTTTCTATCGCTGGAATCGTTCTAACTGGACACGCACTGAGTTTCGACGCAATTGGGATGATTTTGCTGGATATTTGACATTTAACCATATACTTTACGAAAACAGTCCTCGCTATGAGTTGAAACGCAATTCTCAAGCGTGGCAATGTCGGGAAAATTATAAACCGGGAGATGCAGAACCGGCAGTTAGAGAAGAAGCTTTTGGGCAACTTTGGGAGCAAAACCCAGATGCGCTTTTAGATTTATTATTGCAGAGTGAGTGCGATCGCGTTCATCATTTTGCAGTCAAAGTCTTACGAGCGAATCCTGAGTTCTGTGCTTATGTAAATATACCTACAATCATCCAACTTGTTAATCAACGTTATGAAGTTACAGCGCAATTTGCATTTGAACTAGCGCTGCTTAACTACAATTCCACCTCACCCAACATTGAATTAGTTCTTGCCTTAGCCAATTGCGTGTATGAACGCGCTCGTATTCAAGCTTACCGCTGGATAGATGAAAAACGCGAATATTTTTTACAAGATAGTAATGCGATCGCTGCTTTAGTCACCAGTCAACAGACAGACACTCGCACCTTTGCCCGGAGACTTTTAACTTCTACTATTCTCACAGATACCACAGCAAAAGTATTAATTGGACGCATCATTGCTGAATTATTAACATTATCCTCAAACCAAGGGGAAATGGCAAAAGAAATTGGTGAAACTTTACTAATAAGTTTTGCACTTCAATTGCGTAACTTAGGTTTAAGTGTCATCAATGATTTGTTGACACACCCGCTAGTGGAAATTCAAGAATTAGGCGCTCGTCTTTTATTAAATCACGAAATTAGAGCAGAAAACTTGCCGCCAGAAATAATTGAATCATTACTTGCATCTTCTGACGAATCAGTGCGAGTTATCGGTATTAGACTATTTGGACAGTTACCTGATGAAAAACTTATCGGTGAGGAAAGCATTTTAATTGTCGCAATGGCAGTAAATGCAAATGCAGAAATTCGCAATGCGATAAAACCTATTATCCACCGTTTAGGAGCCGCTTATCCAGCTTTCACCATCGATCTAGCATCTGATTTTATCGAAGTGCTGCTAACTCCCGAAAAACATGAAGGTGTTCACAGTTATTTGGTGCATTTGTTGCGGGAAGATTTGCAGGGATGGATGACAAGCGTTACAAAAGAAACCGCTTTAAATCTACTTGCAGCAAAGTCTTCCGCTGCACAAGAATTAGGTGGTGTAGTGCTGGGTGCAAATAGCAACGCTTGGATAACAGAATTTGCCGCTAGCGAAATTGTCAAACTTGCCAATCACGAAATTTTATCAGTGCGAGAAGCTGCACGGCAGATGTTTTTACAAATATTAAATCGCTTGCGTTTAGATTCCGAAGAAATGTTATCAGCAGTGCGGATGCTAGAGTCAAAATGGCAAGACTCGCGAGAATTTGCTTTGAGGATATTTACTACAGAATTTGGTTCGGAAGAATTCACCCCGAAAATTTTGGTTAGCATTTGTGATAGCGTGCGTGAAGATGCGCGTAAACTTGGACGTGATTTATTAACTCGTAATTTCCAACAAGCAGATGGACAAGAATATCTATTGAAATTCAGCGAACATCCATCAGCAGATATGCAGTTATTTGCAACTAACTATTTGCAAGAGTATGCTGTAGATAATCCAGAACGTTTGCGGGAGTTGATGCCTTATTTTATAAGTGTATTATGCCGCGTGAATTCCGGACGTGTTGCGAAAAAGCGAATTTTTGCTTTTTTGAATGCTGAGGCACAAAAAAGCGAAGAAGCTGCGAAAATTGTGGCTGAGATTATGACGAGACAATCGCTAACTATGGCAATTGGAGATAAAGCAAAGGCGATACAAATTATGTTAAAAATTCATAAAATTTATCCTCAGTTTTCGTTGCCGATTGATGTAAAGCCTGTTGCTGAAGTCAGAATTTAGCTACCATATAATTACTGATGAAAAAACGGAAGCTGCTGGAAAAAGTTCTATCTGGCTCAAAGAATATCCAGTTTGACGAACTGGTGACACTGATTGAAGCCTTTGGTTTTACTCTGTCACGAATTAATGGCAGCCATCACATCTTTCAGCATCCAGAAATACCAGAAATAATCAACATTCAAAATAAAAAAGGCAAAGCAGTACCTTATCAAGTTCGTCAATTTATATTAATAGTAGAACAGTACAATCTTTCTTTAGAGGATGAATCATGAAAGATTATCACATTAACATTTTCTACAGCGAAGAAGATGAAGGTTATATTGCTGACATACCTGACTTGAAATTCTGTTCTGCTTGGGGTTCAACACCAGAAGAAGCAGTTCGCGAGATAATGATTGCTAAAGCTGCTTGGCTAGAAACAGCTACTGCTGAAGGTAAATCTATTCCTCAACCTAAATATCGACCAATAATTTATCAAGTTGGCTGATTGCTATTACAACAAATTATCAAAACTAAAATTATGGAATTTAACTACGCTTATAAACAAAGTACCGCTGTTAACGAAAGCGGTGGAAACACTCAAATGTCATTTTCTCCAGATACGAAACGTCCCCCGACTTACTTTGTCGGAGAATTGCGGCAAAATGTCGCTTTTCGTGAAGCGATTAGCGCTTTACATGATGTGGTTGTCTCTGATATGCAGTTTAAACCAAAAGACAAAACTGCTTACAAAGAATGGCGTGCTAAACAAGATGAAATTGATTGGCAATTAGTTGCAGCTATGCGTCAAGATGTCGCTGCCAAAATTAAACCCCTACAAGAAGAATTAAATCAGTTAAGTAAGCGCAGTTATGAACGCTTTGCTCCTTATTATAAAGCTAGAGATAAGTTCAGGCGTTATGTTTGGCAAAAGCAATTAGACTTTTATTTTGTCTTCGATCCGGTAATCACAGTTCATCCCGATGAAGTGTTTTTTGAGTGCTTTAGCGTAGATGAATCGAGTTATGGACGCCTGAGTGCAAGTTACGAAGTCTTTAAAAATATTAATGAATTCGCTTGCGGTACAACGAATGTTGATTATTCGGCAGCGTTGTACGATGAGTTTCAGAAAATCCGCAGTTATAAGAGTACTCAATTACAAGTTGATCCTTCTGGGTTTGAAGTTAAAACTACAAACGAAGAAGCTTACAAAGAAGTCAAAATCGATTTACCTGATAGTTGGGTAAGAGGCTTTTTACAAGTTAGTTCGGCGATGTCTTTACCCGCGACGCAGTTCGATTTGCACCCGATGGATATTCATAATATCTGTTTTGTCTTGCGTCGTCATAAAGAGACAACCGGACCGCGCAGTATGCGCTATCATCTGAACCCAGGTGAACCTGTGCGGGTGGTATTTGAACCGTGGAATATTGAAGTAGTTTGTGCGCGATCGCCTTACACTGGAACTCAACCCCAAACAATTCGCGTTTGGGGACGTCGGCGTTTGAACATTTTAGAACGTCTCATCCCCGTTGCCAAAAAGTTCACCGTTCATTTGTTGGGTACGGGTATGCCTTCATTCTACGTCGCCGATTTAGGCGATATGTCCTTTACCCTCGGTTTATCTGGATGGACGGCAAACGATTGGGCGCAATCTGGTAATTTTGATTTAATGGCATCCCGCGCAGACGTTGACGAATGGACGCAAAAGCTCATTTTTGACGCGCTGCGGGAAAATTGGTTAGAAAGTCCCGATCGCCTTGCACAACGCTTAAATTTAAGTCGCACGGCGGTACTGGGTGCTTTAAGTGCATACACGCAAGCTGGACGTGCAATTTACGACTTAAATAAACAAGTTTATCGCGTGCGAGAACTCAGCCGCGAACCCTTACCAATCCAGCGTTTGCGCTTCGCTAACGCACGCGAAGAAAGCGCAACTCGGTTTTTGAGTCAAAATGCAGTGCGCGTAACTTCAGTAAGTGACAATGGCGCGTTGATTTTGCAAGGTAGCGTTAACGACAAAGATAAAACTTTAAATTTATCTTTGACGATTGATAGAGATGAGCGTATAATCGACGCAGAATGTACTTGCAACTGGCATCAGCAAAACAAGCTGTATAAAGGTCCTTGCGAACACATTCTGGCACTGCGAATGCAACACGCTCGTCAGTGCAGATAAATCACGCGCATTTGTTGAGTTGAAACCTTGCAATCTGGGCGATGGTTCGTCGTCCTTGCGTTTAGCCTAATCATACATCACTAGCCTACTCTTGACTGTGCTAGGCATTCGGTACTACCGGACATTCCGGTTTGACTTCTACGAAGTGAATGAGTCCGGTAGTACCGAGCCTAGCTTGAGTTGAGTAGTCTAGTCCAGAGCGATTTACGAAGGGAAACCAACAAAAAATAGCGCGTGATTTTTTATTTTTCACTTATATATATCTTCCACTAATTAGGCTGGCGAATTTTATTCGCGCCTACACATAATAAACTGACCTCTGTGGTAGTGGTCTAAACTACAACAAGAAAGAACGGTATTTTCAGCACGTCTGTTGCACGGGATAATTATTTTAGGGCTGCTGTGTACACAATAGAAAATGATTCAACAACAGGCAATCAAAATTAAAAGAGGCTTTGTGGATCGGTCGTGGGGTCAAGTGCATTACCGGACAGCAGGCAATGGTCCGGCACTAATACTTACCCATAAAACTTACTTTTCTTCTCGTAGTTTTATCAGAGTTATGCCGCTATTAGCTCTTGATTTTCGGGTAATTGTGTTAGATACTCCCGGTCAAGGTGAGTCAGAAAATCCACCTACTCAGTGGACTATTCCCCAGTATGCTACAGATTTATTTGAGGTACTGGACACACTGAAAGTTGAAGATTTTTACTTAGTCGGCAACAGCACCGGCGCTGCAATTGCTTGCGAAGCAGCAGTTATTTGTTCAACTAGAATTAAAAAACTGGTACTTTTTGGAATGCCTCGTTGGAAAGACGAAGCAGCACGTCAAGATTTACGTCAATCACCATTCTTTTATGGACCACCAGAAGTAAAAGAAGATGGCAGCCACTACAGCATTAATTGGCAACGGATAAAATCACTATGTATTGATGAACCCTCTGAATGTTTTGAAATCTATTTTCAAGAAGTGATGTCTCGGCAGGAGCGCACCTACGAGGGGATAGAAGCAGTCTTGAGGTACGATGAAGCAAGCCGTTTAGCACTTATCTCAGTTCCCACTTTACTAATGTGGGCAATGCAAGACACCATGTTTACACCTTTTATTGAGGACACTGCCCGACTTGTTCCACATTCTACCACCAAGGTTCTACACGGCAGCCCCCTGATGTATCTGCGCGATCCTAAACTTTACGCCGAAACCTTGCTAAAGTACCTGCAATCTTAGTTTGTCAAACTTATAATTTTAGGACTTACGCATTGACGTAAAATACAAAGTATACACGGTTTGAAAACCATATTATCGTAGGGGCACAGCATTGCTGTGCCCCTACAACGCGCGTTTAGGTATCATTAAAGAACGATTAATCAAAGCCTAAAACGAACTATTTTCGTGAACGCATATCATGATTAATTTGTACAGTGCGTAAGTCCTAAATTTACCTTCACATCTTCCCAAAATCGGTAAACCGCGAATAAACTGGATACAACTCACGCGCATCTATAAGTTACGCGAAACAACCTTGCAATCTGGGCGATGGTTCGTCGTCCTTGCGCTTAGTCTAACCATACATCACTAGCCTGCTCTCTACTTTGCGGAGCCACCCCCCAGTATTACGGTTTAGTTTTCGTAAAACTAATGACTACGGGGTGCTTGGTGGCTCCGCTGAGTAGAGCAGGCTAGTCCTGAGACCTTTACGAAGGGGTAATTTGCACTTCAGATGCGCGTGATTTTTTCTAGCACTACTGACAACTTAAAAACACAAGGCTAAGGTAGAGACGTGATATTTAGGGTCTCTACAACATCATATATATGTCTGACCAACCACGTACCCGCCAAGAACTATACGATCGCATTCGACAAGTTGGCACAGAGGAATTTATCCTTGAAGAAATGATACGTTATGGTTTTTGGTCTGCACAAGGCGAAATGCCGCAAGATCCAGCAGATGAAATTCGCCGCGCTGGAGAAATTCGCCGCGAATTAAACGAACTGCGGCAAGAAAGTCGAAAATTACAAGATGAACAAGCACTGCGGAAGCGCTTATTAAAGCAACGTCTAGAAGAATCCAAACGCAAGCGTCAAGAAACAAAAGAACGCCGCGAACAAGAACGGCGATCGCGTGCGGAAGTTTGGAAGCAGAAACAGCAGCAGGATATTATCTATCTTGGGGAGGATGTATCTGCTGGATTAAATAACACTCAAGGCAATGAGGAAAGGTTGCATTCGCTAGGTTTACCGTTATGCAACAACGCTGAACAAATTGCCGCTGCGATGGGAATCACTGTAGGAAAACTCCGCTTTTTGGCATTTGACCGCAAAACCTCCACAGTTTCGCACTACATTCGCTTCAGAATGCCGAAAAAGACGGGGGGAGAAAGAATAATTTCCGCACCGATGCCGAATTTAAAACAGGCACAGCACTGGATTTTGGCGAATATTTTGGAAAAGCTGGAACTTCATGACGCTGCACATGGCTTTAGACGCGATCGCTCTATTGTCACCAATGCTACACCCCATGTCGGCGCTGATGTAATTATCAACTTTGATTTAAAGGACTTTTTCCCCTCTATTTCTTATAAACGAGTCAAAGGTTTATTTCACTCCTTCGGCTATTCCGAAGCAGCGGCGACAATTTTTGGCTTGGTGTCTACCGCTGCCGAAGTGGAAACTTTAGAAATTGACGGCAAAACATATTATGTTGCAGTCGATGAACGTCACCTTCCCCAAGGTTCCCCAGCAAGTCCCGCAATTACTAACTTACTCTGTCGCCGCTTAGACCGACGCTTAACAGCGATGGCGGAAAAATTAGGTTTTACTTACACCCGCTACGCCGATGATTTAACCTTTTCCGCCTCTGGAGACAGTCTGCACCATATATGTAATATACTCAAACGCACAGAATCAATTGTTACTCACGAAGGCTTCACCATAAACCCAGAAAAAACCAGAATTTTGCGAAAATCTCGCCAGCAGGAAGTTACGGGAGTAGTGGTAAACGATAAACCCAACGTTGACAACAAAACATTAAAACGCTTTCGCGCTACCCTCTTTCAAATTGAGAAAGACGGTTTAGAAGGAAAGCACTGGGGTAATGCTAATTTAATCGCTGCCATTAATGGCTTTGCCAATTTTGTCGCAATGGTGAATCCAGAAAAAGGTGCGGAGTTTCAACAGCAAGTGGAACGCATCAAAAATAAATATGTTCGCAACGGCAGGAGTTAGACCGATATTAAGAATACCACTCTAGAGGAACTTGGTCTAGATTGGTGGGAGTGGCTATGGTATCATTCATCTCCCAAATTGTATTATCGCCGGTTTGAGTATTGCGCCAGAAGATGTCGGTCTTGCCATCACCGTTAAAATCGCCAATACTAGAACTCCAGGCTGGGTCAACTTTCGGCATAAAAGCAGAAGTATCAATATTTGTACCATCCATCAGCCAAGCAGTATTTTCTCCTGTTACAGAGTTGCGCCAAAAAATGTCAGTCTTGCCATCGCCGTTAAAATCGCCAATGCTAGGATTCCAGTTAGCATCAAGTGTTGTTAGAGTACCTTCATTGATCAAGATGCCATTCATCGTCCAAACTTTGTTTTCTCCAGTTTGAGCATTGCGCCATAAAATGTCAGTATTAGAATCTCCGTTGAAATCGCCAAGGGTATAATTCCAGGATGGGTCGAGTTGGGATAAAGAATACTCACTTTCTTTCGTACCATCCATAAACCAAACTTTATTCTCACCAGTTAGATTATTACGCCACAAGATATCGGTCTTGCGATCGCCATTAAAATCGACTATGCTACGAGTCCAGTTGGCATCAAATGTCGGTAAAAAAGCCGCAGTGGTAACTGTTGTCCCATCCATTATCCAAGCTGCGTTTTCACCAGTTTGAGCATTACGCCACAATATATCAGTCTTACCATCTCCATTAAAATCGGCAATGTCACTACTCCAAGATGGATCAACTTGCAACACAAAAGTATTAGTGGCAATTCTTGTGCCATCCATCAACCAAATAACATTGTCACCAGTTTGACTATTACGCCATAAAATATCACTCTTACCATCGGCGTTAAAATCAGCAATCTTGTAATTCCAAGATGAGTCAGCTTGATCCAAATTACCCGTTTCGGCAACTCTTGTGCCATCCATCAGCCAAACTGAGGTTTCACCCGTTTGAGAGTTGCGCCAAAATTTATCTGTCTTACCATCACCGTTGAAATCGGCAAGAATTGCCGGACTGTTGAAAATTGAATTCGGATTTTCTGCTGCTTGTGCTGATTCTGAGGATTTACCCAAACCTAAAAAATTATTTAAATTAAGCTTTTCTCCCAAATCTTTTACCGATTCAAATGATTTTAATGCACTATCTGTAGAAATTTTTAAGGTTTTTTTAGATTCAAACATGGATTTTTTTCACTAGTTCTCATAACTATTTCTAACTGTTTATTTCTGATTGTTTTGTTAGTTTATAACATCCAAAATTTTTGTTTTGTTCAACTATAGCAATATAGATGCCAAGAAACCCGATTTATTAAAGAAACCGGGTTTTTATTCAAAGATAAAAAACACTGTTGCGACCTTCGATTAAAGTAAAAAAATATGACTTGTATATCCACATGGATATACAAGTCATATTCAGTAATTGAAAATTAGATTCGCAGTCAGGACTGAAGTCCTTAATTTAAGCGTTAAAACGCTTATTACGAATTACATGGTATACCACTCAGGAGGAAGTGCATCCGTAGGAGTCTCAGTTGCATTCGTTCCATCCATTGTCCAAATGGTGTTGTTACCGGTTTGGTAATCGCGCCAGAACACATCACTCTTGCCATCACCGTTGTAATCGCCAATACTAGCTTTTGAGCTTGGGTTAGATTGCGGTAGAGCAGCTTCGCTGCTAACTGTTGTGCCATCCATCAACCAACCAATGTTCTCACCGGATGCCTTGTTGTGCCACAAGATATCAGTCTTGCCATCACCGTTGAAATCGCCAATGCTAGATTCCCAGTTGGCATCAAGCGTTTTTACAGCACCTTCATTAACGAGGACACCATTCATCGTCCAAATTTTGTTTTCTCCGGTTTGAGCATTACGCCACAAAATGTCTGTCTTCAAGTCACCGTTGAAATCGCCAAGGGTAGCAGTCCAAGCTGCATCCTGCGATTGAAGATCAAATGGAGTGGCTTGATCGCCATCCATAAACAAAACTTTGTTTTCTCCGGTTGTCATGTTACGCAAGAAGATATCGCTTTTACCGTTGCCATCAAAATCAACAACGGTAGGAGTAAACGCTGGGTCTGAGTTATCTAAAACAGTTGAAGAAGTGACTGTTGTGCCATCCATCTGCCAAATGGTATTTTCACCGGTTTGGCTGTTATGCCACAAGATATCGGTTTTGCGATCGCCATTGAAATCGCCAATGCTAGAAGTTAACGCTGGGTCAACGTTTTCTAGAGAAGCTGAACTAGCAACTTTTGTCCCATCCATTAGCGCAACGACATTCTCACCCGTATTTTTGTTGTGTAACAAAAAGTCGGTTTTCCCATCACCATTGAAATCGGCAATGTTGTAATTCCATGAGGATATGTCATATGTCCCCAGCGAACCTTTTTCAGTAACTGTTGAACCATCCATCAGCCAAACCTGAGTTTCACCGGTGGCACTATTAACCCAGACTTTATCGGCTTTACCATCACCGTTGAAATCAGGAACAATCGCTGCACTGGTTAGGTAAGGATTAGGATTGGGGTTTGCTGTCGCTAACGGTGATTGTGAGGCTTTCCCCAAGCTCAAAGAAGTATTTAAATCATCTTTGGTCGAAGTATTTGAAGTTATGTCTGTTGTTAATGCACTAGTTGTCGCACTTTGGGGATTTTTAGCTGAAAACATGTTGCTTGTTTATCACGCAGTTTCATAAGTTTTAGCTGCTTTATTCAAGTTAATTCAAGTGTTATTTAAACACTTTTCTGGTTGTTTAATGTTTTATTTACAAGTGTCATGAATTGTCGATTTTACACTATTATATAGTTATAAAAGTTTTAGTAATATATGAACTTTATGTGATTTAGAGTTTGTAAAATACTTATCAAAAAAACCTCTAGCTTAGATATAGCAGTCCTAAATCATTGAAAAACGAGAATCCCGAGAATCCCGGTTTCTTAAAGAAACCGGGATTCTAAGACTTTGTAAATTCAAGTCATGAATAATCGCGCATTCGCGATATATGAAGTCCGTACTTGCCAAGAGTTAAAATAAGTAGGTAGATATAAAGACACAAATCAAACTTAGCTGTGTTGCCAGTTTGACAAAAAAACAATAACTTATATATCTAGGTTTGACTTTGCCCACGTACTTACAACGAGAATTTGAGTTATCAAGTAACCATGCAAGCAGAATATCGGCAGCGTCGCGAACAGTTGATGGCAAAAATTGGCAATGGGACTGCGATATTTCGCAGTGCGCCTGCTTCAGTCATGCACAATGATGTAGAATATGCTTATCGCCAAGATAGCGATTTTTTCTACCTGACTGGTTTTAACGAAGCGCAAGCGGTAGCGGTTTTAGCACCCCATCACCCAGAACACCGCTTTATATTGTTTGTGCAACCGAAGGATAGAGAAAAAGAAGTTTGGAGTGGTTATCGCTGCGGGGTGGATGCAGCAAAGGAAATTTACGGTGCGGATGAAGCTTACCCGATCGCCGAATTAAATGAAAAATTGCCGCAGTATTTAGAAAAAGCCGATCGCCTTTATTATCACTTAGGACGCGATCGCTCTTTCAACGACACTATCCTCAAACATTACCAAAGCTTACTACGCACTTATCCCAAACGCGGTACCGGACCAATCGCGATTGAAGATACTTGCACAATTATCCACGGCATGAGATTGGTAAAAAGTCAAGTAGAATTAGAATTAATGCGAAAAGCTGCCGATATTGCCGTTGAAGCACACAATCACGCAATGGCATTTACGCAACCTGGTCGTTACGAGTATGAAATTCAAGCAGAAATCGAACACATCTTCAGAAAACGAGGTGCGATCGGACCTGCCTATCCTTCAATTGTCGCTTCTGGTGTGAATGCTTGCGTTTTGCACTATATCGAAAATCATCGGCAAATGCAAGATAACGAATTGCTGCTGATTGATGCTGGTTGTGCGTATGGTTATTACAACTCGGATATTACGCGGACATTTCCGGTAGGTGGTAAATTTACGGCTGAACAAAAGACACTGTATGAACTTGTTTTAGAAGCACAGAAACAAGCGATCGCCCAAGTAAAACCAGGCAACCCCTACAAATTAATTCATGATACAGCAGTGCGCGTCCTCACCGAAGGCTTAGTAGAACTCGGCATTCTCTTTGGTGAAATTGACAAATTAATCGAAGAAGAAAAATACAAACCTTATTACATGCACCGCACCGGTCATTGGTTAGGTTTAGATGTCCATGATGTAGGTGTTTACCAACATGGTGACGATAAACCGCAGATATTACAACCAGGTCAAGTCTTAACAGTAGAACCAGGACTTTATATTGTTCCAGACACCAAACTGGCAGAAGACCAACCAGAAACAAACCCCCGTTGGGTTGGTATTGGTATTCGCATCGAGGATGATATATTAGTTACACCCACAGGACATGAAGTGTTGACTGCGGGAGTTCCCAAAGCAGTAGACGAAATAGAAAGATAAAAAATGGGGATGGTACACACCATCCCGGACATAATTTCAGCACTTAGAACTTTTCATTTTGTAATGATTGAGATTTAGTATAAAATGCTACCAAAAATCTGCCTGACTCTCGCTTTTCAAACAATTTTGCAGAAGCATACGATGCAATTTCCTTTTGTAAAAGTGAAAATAATACTTTAGATATATGCCCAAATGAGTATGAAAGCCTTGTCTAACAAGGCTTAAGACGTATTTTCCGGATAAATCTATTATCTTTATAAAAACTTAACATACAATTTACGAAATTTATATAATTCGGTTACAGAATAATGTAACATACTTATGTATGCATGGGTGTTTCTACCGAATCGATGCCGTTTTTCAACAATCAAATAGCATCTTATGACACAATTGGTAAGTAAATTATTGCGTGGGATTGGGGTTTATCCTTACTCAAGTCCACGTAATTTTCACAATGTCAAAGTTCAATCTGCAATAACACAGAACAAAGCAATAAATGCGACTACTGTAAATAAAAGACCAGTTTTTACAGTGTATTTATTGGAACGACGGATAAATTGTATGACTATCCCTGCAATTGTGGAGGCAGTTCAGAGGGCATGTATTGAAGGCAAGAAAATAATTGTAGCAAATTACAATATCCACAGCTTTAACTTATCGATGCAATTGCCGTGGTATTACGAGTTTTTGCAAAGTGTAGAAATTGCTAACTGTGACAGCGTGGGAATATTAAAGGCGATCGCTTATATGGGGTTGGATTTACCCTTAGATTACCGAGCCTCGTACACATTGTTAATGCCCAAAGTCTTGGAAAGTTGCAATAAACATAGGTTTTCAGTATTTTTCCTCGGAGCAAAGCCCGAATATTTACAAACTGCCCTTGAGCGCTTGAGAGTCAAGTATCCGAGTGTTTGCTTTGCTGGACATCACGGCTATTTCGACAAAGAAGACCCAAAGGCAAATCAAGCTGTAATTGAGCAAATCAATCAAGTAAAGCCGAATATTTTGGTTGTAGGGATGGGAATGCCAATTCAAGAATCTTGGGTGCAAAAGCATCGCAGCAGCTTGCAGGTTAATGCCATCATGCTTGGTGGAGCGATTATCGATCGCATGGCTGGAGTAGTCTGTGATTGTCCGCATTTTATATCTAATATGGGTTTTGAGTGGCTCTATCGGCTCACTCGCGAACCAAAACGTTTAGCAGCTCGCTATTTGTTAGGAAATCCAGCTTTTGCATTACATATTGCTTTAGCAATGTCTAATGCATCACCACTACGAGTAGAACTCACGTCAAATGTAGATAGATAATTCGAGTGAAGGTAATATTCATTTTATTGATTCAGCGCTGCACTACATCATCCAATTAGCATGTTCGTTGACTGCATGTGTGTATGTCAAGAAGAAAACATGATTAAAGAGTGAATAATTCCCAGAGAGATATCTTGATTTGTAGAGTATTAATTGTAGCCAAATTGGCGCTAGTGTTCAGTATTTCCTTGTTTAGCTAGAAAGCGATCGCTCATCAAAGCACATAACCCGGGTTATTAAAAAAAGTCACAATCAGTGGTGCAAAAGCTTTTCGCTTCTCACTAATTATGGTGCATTGAAAAAATCAAAGTCAGTGAAAAATAACGTTTTGATGGTATGCGATGCTAGAAAGCCGAGCTACTATGCGAACATCCTTTCAGTCAATGGATATTAAGCTTGCTTAAATGTCAATTTCATTGTCAAGAACTGACTTCATAGCAAGTAAATATTATCGTCTCACTAACTAGATTTTAAGCCATTAATAAAAGCTGATTAGGCAAAATCATGAAAGTTTGTTACTTAATACAGAGTCATAGAAATCCTCAGCAAATTTACCGATTAATTGATATTATTAAAAAATCCAGTCCGGAGGCTCAAGTTATTGTTAGTCATAATTTTTCTTGTTGTGAATTGGATGTGAGAACTTTAGAAAACTCTGGCGTTCAAGTATTAACAGGTAAGGGTGGACGTGGCGATTTTATGCTACTCCAATCTTATCTGGATGCTATCAAATGGTTGATTGATAACCAAATTAACTATGATTGGTTAATTTACCTTTCTGGTCAGGATTATCCCATCAAACCAATATCAAACATTGAGAATTTTTTAGCCGAAACTAATTATGATGGATTTATAGAATATTTTAATATTTTTTCACCCGAAAGCCATTGGAGTATCAAAGAGGCTACAAGCCGTTATTTATTTAGATATAAAAAAATTAATTACCTGACAAAATTACCAAATTGGGTCAAGGAATTACTTACACCAATCAAAATAATAAATTACTTGCAGCCTTTTGTCAGAATAAATTTGGCATATGACATGTTAGGTGTGAGAGCATTATCATTATTGATTAAAGACTTTGTTTTTTATGGAGGTTCATTCTTTACTACTTTATCCAGAAAATGTGTAGAATATTTGCACCAATTTTGTCAAAGCCATCCAGAAGTAGTCAAATATTACAAAGGAGTATGCGTAGCCGATGAATCTTTTTTACAAACAATATTAGTTAATAGTGGATTATTCAATTTATGTAATGATAATAAGCGCTACTATGATTTTTCTCAAAGTCGGAATGGGCATCCCGCAATTTTAACAACAAATGATTATAATGCAATAATACAAAGCGACGCTCACTTTGCAAGAAAATTCGACATATGTAAAGACAGGAGGATTTTAGACCTTTTAGATAAGGAAATTGGGAAAGTTGTATTTTATAGCTAATTTTTGTGGTTTGGAGTTTCAAGGATCTTAATAATGCTTACTACACCAAAGGTTAGTGTTGTAGTCCCCGCTTATAATGTTAGCGGCTACATTCAAGAGACGCTGATATCACTAGAATTACAAACTTTTCCAGACTTTGAGGTATTGGTAGTTGATGATGGTTCTAGCGATGATACCCCAGCTATAGTAAAAAAATTTGAAGAGCGAGACTCACGCTTTCAACTATTGCAGAAATCAAACGGCGGTTTGTCATCTGCACGCAACTATGGCATCCGTCATGCGCGGGGTGAATATATTGCCTTGCTGGATGGAGATGATGTTTACCACAAAGATAAATTAGCAACTCATGTCGCTCAATTAGATAGAGATGCTGATGTTGGAGTGGTTTACAGTGCTTCGCAGACAATTCGCGACGATGGACGACCAACGCTTATTAGCTTGAGTGGCAAACCAGTACATTCAAATTTGATGTTGGCTTTGTTGTGCAAAAATTTCGTCGGACACGGTTCTAATGGAGTGTTTCGCAGATGTTTAGTGGATGAGGTTGGGGAGTTTGACGAAGACTTACGCAGTTGGGAAGATGTCGATTTTTGGTTGCGGATAGCGGCAACGCAGAAATGGGGTTTTTATCGAGAGAAGCGTATTTTATGCTACTATCGCGTTCGTCCTTCCGGATTGTCTTTTAATCTCGTGCAAATGCGGATTTCTGGTGAACAGGTCATTCAGAGTGCTTATCGGCGATCGCCAGAGTTAATAAAACCAATTTTACCAACAGCTTACGCTTATATGTACCGCTATTTGGCGCGGTTGTGCCTTCAGGGTGGGGATATAGAAACAGCGCGTGATTTTATTCACCAAGCTTTGATTTGCGACAAGTCAATTTTTTATCGGGATGTGCGGTCTTTGGTGACTCTCCTATCCGTGTATTTAGCACCCTTGGCAAAAATAGCAGTTAAGCATTCTCTTGGTGAGAGCTAAGTATCCCGAAGCAAAGCTAGAGTATGACAAGCTCAAATAATAAAGTATCCTCAGTGACTCTATTTTTTGACGAGTATTCAACAAAGTTTTTGCGTTTACCAGCATCAAAATCATCAGCAGTTTCTCAAAAATTGCCTAACTAGGCTTCAGATTCCTACAGTGGATAATTAAAAACACGAAATACCCCCAATATGAATTTTGTGAAGGCTATTCAGCATAAAAGTTGGTGAAGTTAATTGACGAAAGTAAATCATCGAGATTTTATGGAACCTTTAGTTAGTGTAGTTATACCAACCTACCGACGACCCCAGTTAGTGAAGCGGGCGGTAAACAGTGCTTTAGCACAGACTCTCAGTGAAATTGAAGTTATTGTCGTGATTGATGGTTCTCATCCAGAAACTCGTGCAGTACTGGCGGAAATTAACGACCACCGACTGAAAATTATTGAATTACCAACAAATCAAGGTTCTTGTGTAGCACGTAATGCTGGAGTAGATGCTGCATTTGCTGTATGGGTAGCATTTTTGGATGACGATGATGAATGGATACCGCAAAAACTTGAATTACAATTAATAACTGCAAAGGCTTCTTCTTTTAAATATCCAATAGTCTCTTCTTATGTAAATGCTTGCACTTTGCGAGAAGATGAAATTTGGCCCCGAAGACAACCAAAAAAATTAGAACACATTAGTGAATATCTATTTGTTCGTAACACTATTTTTCAGGGAGAAGGATTAATACAAACTTCCACTATATTCACAAAAAAAGAACTATTAAAAATATTCCCTTTCAATATATTCATAAAAAAACATCATGACTGGGACTGGTTATTGAAAGTAACAGTAAAAGAAGATGTTGAAATTGATTTTGTTCCCCAAGTCCTATCAATCTGGCACTTAGAAGAAACGCATAAAAGTTTGAGTAGAAGCGGTAGTTGGGAATTTTCGTTTAAATGGATTCAAAGCAACCGAAATTTAGTCACACCACGCGCTTATTCATCTTTCATTTTGGGAGAAGTCAGTTCACGGGCTGCTGCTGCCGGTGACTGGAAAGCATTTTTACCTCTATTGCGCGAAGCTTTTCGATTTGGCAAGCCCAGACCAATGGATGTTTGTTTATGTTTGGGCATGTGGGTATTTCCTACCAATATCAGGCGTAAGTTGCGAAGTCTATTCTATCTACGGAAGCGATTACATGAAGCTAGTTAGCAATCAGAGAACTTGAGGACTAACTAATTATCTGATTATAAATGATGGAAAAAAATTCCTTAATAAAAAATGGATTTTGGGCAAGCTATGGAGCTTTTGCTACACGTTTTCTGGCTTTAGTTAATAACTTGCTACTAGCAAGATTGCTGCTGCCATCAGAATTTGGTGTCATTGGTGTAGCTTATATTTTTTGGTCTTTTGTAAATTTATTTGCCCAAGATACTGCTGCTTCATTCATTGTTTATAAGGGTATCAAAGATAAACGTTATTTAAATACCACTTACACAATTAGTCTTGGCATCGGTTTAGTTTTAGCAGTAGGGCTTATCGCTACATCTCCCTTGATAGCTAATTTTTTTGGCATCCCTGATTTGATTTGGCTTCTAACTGGATTTGCCTTCAATTTGGTGCTGTCTTTCTATCAGTCCGTTTATGTTGGAGTCCTCAGAAGCCAGATGCGGTTTCAAAGCCTGACAAATTTAACCTTAATAGCTTCAATTGCACGAGTTTTTTCTACCGTTGTTAGCGCTCTAATCGGACTAAGCTACTGGTCTTTTTTAATCGGAGATATGATTTCTTGGGTGATAGCTTCGATTCTTGCCCGTCGTGAAGTTAAACAGAATTTTCAGTTACAAATAGACAAAGAAGTTTGTTCAGAAGTACTTTCATACTCCTTAGGTGGTACAGGCTATAGTTTGGGATACTACGTCAATGCTAACTCTGACAATTTCGTAGTTGGAAAACTCTTAGGTACAACCAGCTTGGGTTATTACAATTTAGCTTACCAATTGACAATGGCATTACCTGTAATTTTAAGCCAGGTCGTCAATCAAATTGGAATGTCTGCTTTTACGCAAATGACAGACGATAAACAGCAAGAAAATGCTCTCAAGAATGTAATTGAGCAAATTGCTGTTTTTATTACTCCCATATACGCTTTATTCTTTTTAATCATTGATAAGCAAGCTATTTCTCTAATTTTTGGCGAACAATGGATACCTGTTGCCGCATTAATTCCTTGGTTGTTAGTGTTTGCTTACTTCCGTGTAGTCAACTCTGCTATCAGCTCGATGTTACAAGCCAAAGGTCGTCCGGGAGTTAATGCCAAAGTCAACTTAATAATTGCTCCAGTAGCCGTAATAGGTTTTGTAATTGGAGCAATTCAAGGAAAAATTATTGGAGTCAGTATTTCTGTAGCAATTATATTGGGAATTGGTTGGACATTTTATTGGTGGTGGGTAGGTTGTAAGGCTCTAAAATGGTCAATGATAAAAATTTTACAGCCAAGCTTTATGCCAATTTTCTTCACAGTCATCTTGATGATATGTTTCTCTTATTTACCAATAATTATTAAACCAATTCTTTTTGCAATTGCCTATTTAATTGTAATTCGTATGTTTCAGCCCAAAGATTTTATGAAAATTCAACATGTTACTGAAAAAGCTTTTCTATTTGTGAGGAAAAAAATTCATTTATAATTAATTTTAATCGTTAATAAATCAGGAAATAATTAAAACGATGATATTATAAAATAAGTTTTGAGTGTATTAGTACTAACGCAAAATGACCAGAAAACGAACCGCCAAGTACGCTTTTGTTCGCCTTCGCCCTTGGCGTCTCCGAAGGAGAAGGAGTAAGAGTTGAAGAGAGTTTTTGTGTAAGTCCTGTGTATTTGTGACTTTCGTCTATCGACCTAAAGAATAATTAATTACTATGCCTAAATCTTCGCCTGATATCGCAATTTTTTTACGTTGCCTTTATGGAGGTGGCGCTGAACGAGGAATGCTGAATTTAGCTCGTAATTTTTTACAGCAAAAACTCACAGTTGATATGGTAGTTGTTAAGGAAGAAGGCTCTTTACTAGAACAATTGCCGCCAGGAATTCGACTGATAAATTTAAACGCACAATCAAAGCTTAGTATCCTTCCTAAATTAATTCAATATTTGCAGCGAGAGCGTCCTGTGAGTATGCTGGCAGCGCTACACTATCCTTGCGAGATAGCCATTTTAGCAAAGCGTATTGCTGGGGTATCGACACGTATAGTAGTATCTGAACATAATAATCTTTCTCAAGAAGCAAAACGCATTCCACAACTTTCAGTACGCTTAACACCTTTAGCAGTAAAACTTTTTTACCCTTGGGCAGATGCTATTGTGGCTGTTTCCCAAGGAGTAGCCGAGGACTTAGCCAATGTAACTCACCTACCAAGAAACCGCATTGATTTAATTTACAATCCAGCTGTAACTCCTGAGGTGTTTACAAAGGCAAAAGAACCAGTTAATCACCCGTGGTTTCAACCCGGAGAACCGCCAATCATTCTGGCAGCAGGAAGGTTATATCCACAGAAAGATTATCCTACTTTAATAAATGCCTTTGCCCAAGTGCGGCAAGTACGTCGCAGTCGGTTAGTAATTTTAGGGGAGGGACCAGAAGAAGATAATCTAAATAATTTGATTCGCAAATTAGGTTTAGAAGAGGATGTTGCCATGTTGGGTTTTGCGGATAATCCTTACGCTTACATGGCAAAAGCCGCAGTTTTTGTTTTGTCTTCTGCTTGGGAAGGTTTCGGCAATGTACTTGTAGAAGCATTAGCTGTAGGAACTCCAGTAGTGTCTACAAATTGCGAAAGTGGTCCATCGGAAATATTGGCAAATGGTAAGTATGGTGACTTAACACCAGTTGGCGACTCTAAGGCAATGGCTGAGGCTATTTTAAATGTTCTCGCTGGCAATACCAAGAAAGTAGATTTCAGTTGGCTAAATCAATTTACCTCAGAAACTTGTGCCGAAAAATATCTACAAGTGTTGGGTATACCAACAAAAATATTAGCCTAAAAAACTTCAATAATTTAAAGAATGCTGGAATTTAGCCGCACTAGTAAAATTACCTCCAAACAATCTGAGTTTAAACTGCAAGCGCTATCATTTGCAGAACGGATAATTTACTGGACTATTGTACTCACACCGCTTTGGTGGTTGCTGGGAGTGCAAACTATTGTCTATCCAGTTGTTAGTGCGTTTCTACTAGTTGCAGGTTTTCAACTCGACAAGCTGATTAAAAACTCTTTGCCAATTTGCAATTGGGCATGGTTAGCAATGATTTTAGCTGCACTTTGGACAAATATTTTGGGGTTGGAACAAATAGGCTTCGATCCTTTGAAAACAGCAGCCACATTCTTTACTTTATTCAAGGGCTACTTGATGATATTCGCCTGCATGACTGTACCATTTTGGCATCGCATCAGAGTAAAAGTGATTGTGCGGGCTGTATCTTGGATGGCAATAAGCTATTTAGCACTCCTTGCTATTCAAATGGTAATACTTTTTGCGATCGGTTCTCAAGAACCTTTTTTACCGCCTTTAGCTCGTTTAATTCCGGGTGATAAAGTCAGTTTGATGGTGAAGTTTGCTATCATTCAGCCCTTTTTTGGTATTCCCTTACCTAGGACAGACCTATACACCGCAGACCCTCCTATTTTGGGGGTTTGTGCCCTTTTATGTTTCTTTATTTGCTTGAGTGAAAGTAACCAACGGCTGCGTAAATTTGCTTTAGCAGGATACTTAATTGCTTTGATAATTTCTCAAAGTCGTCTAGCTTGGATATGCTTTCCGTTAGTATTTGTAATTATTGGTTGTTTCCGTAGTGGTTTAGCTCGACAAGGTTCTTTATGGGTAGCGTCTTTTACTTCTTTATTTTGTGCCATTTTCGGTTTAGCTTTACAAGATGTAATTAATACACCCCTAAAAACTTTTAACAGCGCTCGTGCTGACTCATCGAAAGATCGGGAGTATGTTGTTAATGCTACTATTGATGCATGGAAAGAGTCACCTTGGGTAGGGTGGGGAATTGCTGATAAAACAGTGACTTGGGGAAATGGAGCGTTTGAGCTTCCCTTGGGAACATTTTCTTCCTACGCCCAAGTACTTTACGTACACGGAATATTTGGCTTTGTTTTTTTTATTACAGCACTAATTTCAACTGCGTGTAGCTTTTGGGAACCTGCTATGCGGGGAAACCGCATTTGCCAACGGGCATTTGCGAGCTTAATAGCTTTATATATATTGTGTCAAGCGACTACGTTGACTTGGATGGCGATTTATTTTTGGTTCTTTTTTGTTTGGTTGGGGGCTATTCTCGCACAAGTAAGGCAACAGAAGTTAAATATTATCAGTTGGGAACAACTTTCAGTATAAAAGGCTTGAAAAGAAAATTTGTTCATCGAGATTTTGCATCTATCCGAAGTGGTATGTTTTGATAAATTAAGAATTTGGTATTAGTTTTATGGCTAAAATAGCAGCGATCGCCATCAGGCATTGGAAGCCCCTAATATTGTGGAACATACTAGTATTGGGAGTAACTGTTGCCACCGCTATGTTTTTGCCCCGTGTTTGGACGGCAACAACACAGTTTACAGTTAATGGAGCAAGTGGCAATTTAGATGCCAATTTAGGCATTTTGGGTTCCTTGAAAAATGGTACTTCTGATATTTCTGCGACTGGTGGGAACAGTCAATTGAATATGCAGCAGAGTATTCTCAACAGCGATACTTTGATGGAAAGGGTGCTGGCAAAAGACCCAGAAAAAGCTCAATTCAAAAGATTAGCTGATTACAAGAAGCTATTTGAAGTTTCATTCGCAGAAACTTCGAGTATCCTTTCTATCAGCATCAACGGTTCTAGCCCAGAATTGGCAAAAGTACGCGCAAATAATCTCACAAATTTGTTTCAGCAGCGACTCAACGAACTGCGTCAAACAAACCGTTCATCTAAAAGACAGTTAAACAAAAAAGAATTAGCAGACGCGAAAAATAATTTGATTTTGGCACAACAAGCTTTAGCCAGGTTTAAGCAGTCTACCGGACTAGTTGACGCTGAAGAGCAAACAAAAGCAATAGTTAGTACCATTGATAGTTTAACTAAAGCTCAATTACAGGCACAGTCCCAAGCTGAATACAGTCAAAATCGGGTTGCTACTTTATCAAATCGTCTGCGAATGTCACCAAATCAAGCTATTAGCTCTTTGAGTTTGGGTGAAAATAAAGATTACCAATTTCTTAAAGCCAAACTATCAGAAGTAGAAGCTGATTTAGTGCGGCAAAGTACTAAATATACTGATGACCATCCTGTTGTTAAACAACTTTTGCAACAAAAGCAAGCATTATTGAGCCAGATACAAAGCCAAGTTAACCAAACTGCTGCTGGTTCGTCTATCGACACCACACTCAACAGTCAAGGAGAAGGACGTGCCAGTTTAGTCGAACAGTTAATTTTGGCAGAAACAGAAGCTAAGGGTCAGCAACGTCTCGCTGAACAAATACAAAGTCAACTAAACCAGCTCAAAGCTAATTTAAATTCTATACCCGGTCAACAAGAACGGTTAGCTGAACTTCAACGCAGTGTCGATGTAGCAGAGGGTGTTTATAAAGGTTTAGTTGCCCAAGTGCAGCAAACTAATATTGATGTCTTTGATGTTTATCCCAATGTGGAAATATTAGATGCAGCCAGAGTTGATAGCAAGCCTGTTTCTCCCAAGTTATCGTTAATAGTCTTGAATGCTTTACTGGCAGGAATAATTGGCAGCATTGCCCTATTATTACTGCTAGAAAGACGCAACCCGCTGTTGAGTCCTCAAGACTTACAATATATGAAGTTCCCGATAGTTGTCTCTATCCCTCGAATCAAAGATACCGAACTTAAATCAAAACTAGATGATAGAAAGGTCAACTTCTTTCAACGTCTTGCTTCCACAATCAGCTTGCAACCTCTAAATAACCGCCATTTATTGATTACCAGTGCAATGGAAGGTGAAGGTAAAACAACTGTTACCTTGGGGTTAGCAAGGGCATTAGTAGATTTAGGTTTTCGGGTACTAATGGTGGATGGAGATTTTTTCCAGGCAGAACTTACTCACAAATTAGGTTACACTAAAGAGCTTAACAGTACTTTAACGCCCATTTCCATAGAACGCAATCTACATTTATTGCCTGCCATCCCACAACGCGGCAAAATTCTGGAGATGATATCCGGGGGACGTTTTCAACAAGCGCTGGCAGATGCCAAATCGCATGATGAGTATGATTATGTTCTAGTTGATACTGCTCCTGTAAGTTCCACAACTGCTACAGCATTAATGACAGCCCAAATTCCCAATGTATTGTTTGTTGTCCGACCGAGTATAAGTCATAGTAGCTTGGTTCGTGATAGCCTCGAACAATTGATCCAACATCAGGCATCAATTTTAGCTTTGGTAGTTAATGACGTGGAAACTACAGCTAAACCTTACACGCATCGCTTGCATGATGTCGTGATAAATGAATAAGCATTATGCGACGAAGAGACGTTTTGATGGGAGTATCAAGTGCCGCAGCAGTATCGCTATGGCATACAATCTTCCAGCTACACCAAAATACAAAATCAGTCCGAGTCAGTGTGGATTGGCAAACATCAATAGCTAAATCCACAGTCAACACCTTTGGTTCTAATGATTATGAAATTACCACACCCGAACGTGCGCGAGACTCTGCATACCAAAAATTATTATCTGAGTTAAATATCAAATTAATTCGCATCCATCATGCTGAATTGAGCGATCGCTGGTCGAATGCAGCGACTAAAACCTGGGATATAGCCAAAATTAAAGCAGGTTACGATGCATCCTATCCCCAAAAACCCATTATTATTCAAAATATCCCCACTTGGGCTAAGTGGATGCGAAAAACTCCAGATGGTCTGCTACACCCTGAAGAATATGACAACTATGCAGCTTTTTGTGCAGAGTTGGTGGTAATTCTCAATCAACGTCTATCTCGCAACATAGTGTATTGGGAACCATTTAACGAACAAGATGTGCGCTATCACAAAGCAGGAAAGCTTGACGAACTATGGCGTATATATAACAAAGTTGCTCAAGCAATGAAAGCCAAAGACCCTAAAATTAAAATTGGCGGTCCCGTCCTCACTTGGGATGAATCAAGCCGACTCGCATCATTTCTGCAAAGTTGCGCTTCTAATGTAGACTTTATCTCTTGGCATCGTTATGCCAGCGGTGATGCTAATGACTCCACCGATAAAATCATGGCTTACACGCCCAATTACGGTCAACAAGTGCGAGAATTCCGGGCAATTACCAAAAAATATATTCCCCAGCGTCATATACCCTTATTACTAGGCGAATACAACATTAACTACTCTTGGGAATCGGGTGAAAAGCGTCAAAATACTTATATTGGGGCAGTTTGGTTTGCTTCCGTACTCAAACATCTAGCAGAAGCGGGTGTAGATATGGCAACCTCCTGGCATCTCAAAGACGGAATTTACGGCATGATTGACTCAGAAAATCGTTTGCGACCCGCCGCGACTGTATTTGCCTGGGGAGTAAAGTATTTAACAGGTACAGTCATGCAGACAAAAAGCGATCGCTCCAGTGTAGAAGCAATGGCAGTCATAAATGCTGACGGAAGACGTTCTTTATTGTTAATCAACAAATCAGCTAAACCTGCCGAACTTATTTTAACAGGTATGTCAAAAATCAAACTCCCGAATATTTTGCCTATTTTTTACCTAAATGCAGATGGAGTACAAAATACTAGCATCACTCAACAATTGTTGTTGGGAAAAGCTTTTAATTTAAAAGCCTATTCTCTGGCTTTAGTTCGTTTATCTGGTTAATTTATAGGTAGTAAGGGCTGAAGCCCTTAAAACCGAAGATATGAGCGGTGAGCCAGCGCGGTCTTGGGGAGGCAGTGCGTTGGGCGGCTTCGCCGACTTGAAGCATCTGCCGTGGTTTCCCCCATGAGCGACTGGCGAACCCGAAGGGTAAACCGCTCACTACAGAATTTTTAAGAACACCCTTCGACAAATTCCACTTCCGGCAGTTTACCCGATCGCAACTGAGTAACACGCTTGCCATCAGTCTCAAATATTAAGCGATAATTACCATAAGCGCGGTCTTTCGGTATCAAAGTCAGATAATGTCCACCTTGCACGTATTTATGAGGTGTTACCGTAATTTGTCCTGGGTAGAGAGATTTAATCTGCGCTTCTGTATCCCCAATACGCGCACCGCTGAAAGTAGCAACACGACTATTTTTATACACATCCACCCTAGAAATGCGACCCCCTGTCACCATAAACCCAATATTTTGCGGTTCCCCTTGCGGCTTCACATAGTAACAACTATTATTATTAGGCGAATCGTCAACTAATTTTGTACCAGCAGCTCTTGTTGCTTCTTTCACAGTCATTCCCACTCGCACTGTTCCCATACCGTTGAGAGTTAGTTTCGATTGGTTTGTCAGTTTCGCTTGCGCTAAAACAGTCCCGACAGTCAAAGAAGAAAACGCAACTGTTGCCGTAATTAAAGTTAATAATTTATGTTTGCTATTCATTTTATATAAATAAAAATGGGTATGCTTTTATCTACACTTACCATCTTCATTATTTCGGATTTTCACTCTGTAAGTTTTGCGAAACTCAGCTATCACTTCAATCAAACCCACAATATTGCGATTGAACTTTGGCAAATCTTCCGCAGGTATCCAATATTCCTGATGCATCAAAGCTCCTACGGTTTTCACTGAATAGCGACTTAAAAAATCTGCCTTCACTTGAAAGCGCGTTACATAGCCAATGCCTGTATCATTGGTTGCTGCATTCCAATCGCAGGCAATTTGTACAGCGTATTCTTCGTTAAGTACTGGGTAAAAAATTGGCTGTTCTGGTAGTCGCGGTGGAAACTCTCGATAACCGCTTTCTCGAATCAAAGCCAGTTCGTTTGCTCCCGTAGGACGGTACAGAGTCATAGTTTCTGCATCGAAGTTAGATAAAGGTTCTCGCGCTTGCAACCACTCTGTCGGGATGCTTTTTACACCAGCAGACAGCGCGACAATACCGCCGACAATGGCGCAAGTGGTATCTCTATCCCCCAATCCGCTCACAGTTAACCACAGTGCTTCTTCGTAGTTATTGAGGTGTTGAGCAGCACACCACAAAGCAAAAGGAACCGTATCTTGTGCAGAGATATTAGTACCATTTCCTAGTATAGCAGCGGCTGATTTCATAAGTGTTTTTTCGGATAAATCACGAGCGTGGCGTATCTTTGACTTTACCTCACTTTCTGGAACATAAGGCAAAATAAAGTTGAGAAATTCTTCTTTGCTAGGTAAAGAATCTCGTAATCGCCAAGCCAAAGCTGCTGCGATCGCTACAGCAATAGCGCCGGCGATCGCTTCCGGATGAGTATGAGTAATTTCCGCACTTTTCTTTGCTTGCGTGACAACCAAATTTAAATCTTCAGCAAAATATCCTCCCACAGGTGCAACCCGCATCGCTGCACCATTCCCATAAGAACCTTGTCCGGCAAACAAACTACTGGCTACTTTTTGCAGAGAGGGATGAGGCGAGCATTGTTTGTTACCAGCATTTATGTAACAGCAAATTTTGTATTATTGATGTAATATAACAAAAGTACCCGACGACTAAAAGATACTGTTGGCGAATTGCTCCGGGGTCTAACCTCTCTCACTTGAAGAGCGATCGCTCTTCAATCAGAATAGACCTGCCTTGAAAGTCCACTAGTCCTGAGTGGCACAGCATAGACTTTCATGATTACCAGCCTTGAAAATAAAACAGCCCCTTGTAGGTAGCACAAGAAAAGGGATGATGAGATGCCGCTTTGTAAAACCTACTCAAATCTATTCATTGAGACTTGAATAAGCTTTACTTCTGTGCTTCTGCTAAGGAAGTCGGCTACTTGTTGTCCACGGAAAGTAAATTCGGGAGCAGCCTCTTCCCTGAAACGGGAGACTATAGAGGGGTGAGGGGGGAAGACAGAGGAGCAGCTTTTATTTACTAAATTAAGATTTTTGCACTCTTGTATAATGTAAGCTACTCGATTTCAATTGAGTTATTGTTCCAGCGAACTTGATACACTGGTGAAATTGCTAACGTCATCCGTCTGTGATACCATCCATACGCTATAAATTCTTCTGGATTATCCAATGCTGAAAAAAAGTTTATTCCATACATTCCAGTTTTATCGCTACCTTTAACAACAGGTTTTTCATTTACAGGTTTAAAGGGACCAGTAATATGATCGGAAACATAGCAGTACAGTGATGAATTGGTGATCTGCTCTTGACCCACTTTTTCTATCCATTTGGGGTTTAGCCACTTAGTCCAACACGAGAAAAACAAATGATATTTGCCATTTTTATAAATCACCTGCGGTCGTTCCATTTCATAATAAGCCGATTCTTTTGTTCCCTCGACAACGGATATAGCAGCTGGAGGTAGTAGTTCGTAAGGTCCAGTAATTTTGTCTGCTACTGCCACACCAACACATCCCCGAAATTTTCCTTCTCCTCCTTCCTTTAAAAACGCACAAATGCTCCTTATACCATTTGGTTTTAAACGTGCTACATTTATTCCCAGAGCATTGTATAAAGTTTTTC
>NZ_JBPAOH010000030.1:0-65350 GCF_050875635.1 Tolypothrix sp. VBCCA 56010 | reverse complement strand
AAGAATTAGTAGAAGATTTGTTGTCTATAATACATTGTTTTAGCTCACGCTTGTATGGGCTACGCAAATATAAAGACAAGGTGAAATTAATCGCTAATGGGATTGACCCTTGCTCAAACTAAGTTATAGTTGATTAATTAAGCAAGTTTTTCCGAGTCTAGCAATGCATGCAATCAAACGGGAGTTAAAGCTAAATAAAAAAGAAATCTCTCAAATGCGTGGCAATGCTGGTTTTAAGAGATTTGTTTACAACTATGGACTAGATTTAATGATTTCTAGTTGGTCATTTGAGGATATTAAAGCAAGTGATTCTAAAAAAATAGATGCGATCAAAAAAGTGTTTACTCAAGTCACAATGCGAAGGACTGAATATACATGGATGAAGCAATATCCATCAACAGTTTATCAATCTGCATTTATCGATTTGAAGAATGCTTTTTCTAGATGGCGTCAAGGGCTGGCAAAATTTCCGGTTAAAAAAACTAAAAACAAAGGTGACTCGTTCACAGTTTACAAAAATGCTGGGGTTTATCCAGAAAAACAAAAGCCAGCTTTACCTTTTACTAATCGGGTTGTTATTTGTCCTGGGAAAATCATAAAATTACCAGGATTAAAGCAAGTCAGATTAAAAGAAAGAATTAACTTTCTCTGTAGTTCTCAAACGTTTACTGTTTCCAGGATTGCTGATAGATGGTTCGTCTGTTTCGTGTTAGATGTTGAAAAAGTACCACCCAGAATTCATTCTATTCATAAAATAGGTGTGGATTTGGGTGTAAAGTGCTTAGCTACTTGTTCTGATGGTTCAAGATACGAAATGCCTGTTACCACTAAAAAAGCGAAAATCAAGCTCGGTAAGCATCAGTGGCGCAATCGTCAGAAAATCATGGGAAACAAGAAATTAAAAATTAAAGCATCTAACAATGCTAAAAAATGCTTGAATCAATTGTCTAAGCAACATGCTCATCTCGCGAATATTAGAAAAGATACCACTCAAAAAATGACTACTGATTTAAGTCGAAAAGCTTACATCATTAGAATTGAAGATTTAAATGTAGTTGGCATGATTGCTAATCAGAAGTTAGCGAAAGCTGTTTCTAATAATTGCTTTTACGAGATTCGTAGACAATTGATTTATAAGCAATCTCATTATGGAACTAAAGTAGAATTGGTTGAGAGATGGTTTCCATCTAGCAAGATGTGTTCAAAATGTCATCATGTCCAACCAATGACACTGGAAGACAGGATTTTTAATTGTCAAAAATGTGGTCAGATTCAAGACAGAGATGAAAACGCATCAAAGAATCTTGAAAATGCTCCTTTGGACAAAATACGGTTGGCTTAACCGAAATTTACGCTTGTGGACAAGAAGGAGCCGACTCCCTTGGTTGAAGCAAGAAGCAGACCCTCTAAAGGAAACTTTAGTTGAATGGCGAGCTTGAAGTAAGTTTGGTCAAGTTCTGTATAGCAGTGAAGTTGATTTGAACTAGAGGAAATGATGACAAAAACAGAGGATTCAAATAACGAAGTGAATTTGGTATCTGAGTTTGCAGAGAAAATTGCTGTCGTTACCGGAGCGGCGACCGGACTAGGAGAAGCGATAGCAGTCAAGCTGTATCAAATGGAAGCGACGGTTGTTATCGCCGACATTGATGTGGATCGCGCACGTACTGTTGCAGAGCGTTTGGATGCTTCAGGCAATCGGGCGCACGTTATCGAAACCGATGTTCGCAATCACCGGGCGGTCGAAGCGATGGTGAACGAAACGGTAAATCGCTTCGGCGGACTGCATCTGGCTGTTAATAATGCCGGAATTACTGGTCCGCATGAAGTTGCCACTGCGGATTATGAGATTGACTGGTGGAACGATGTAATTGCCACCGATCTGAGCGGTGTATTTTTCAGCTTAAAGTACGAAATCCCGGTTATCATCCGCAGCGGTGGCGGCGCAATCGTCAATATGTCATCGGCAAATGGTGCGGTTGGAGTTGCCGGAATCAGTCCATATACCGCCGCGAAACACGGAATTATCGGGCTGACGCGGGCGGCTGCGCTGGAATATGCAGACAAAGGCGTGCGAATCAACGCAATCGGTCCTGGCTATGTAGATACACCGAATATGCACAAGGTACCGGAGGAAGCGCGATCGCAGATGGCAGCTTCGCATCCGATGGGTCGCCTCGCACGAACCGAAGAAGTCGCGGATGTGGTGGCGTTCTTGCTGTCGAACAAAGCGTCTTTCGTCACTGGCAGCTTCTACTTGATGGACGGAGGCTACACCGCGAGGTGAATGTTAACGAAATGTCCTGATAGTGTTTGCCGCCGCGACGACAAAACAGGAAAACATAAAATGCCAACCATCAACGAAAACCAATTCTTCACAGTGCCGATCGAATTTGAAGTCGATCCATCAAAGCAGCAGGCATTTATTGATGCGATCGCCGATCAAGTCGAACAGCTAAAATTTTGTCAAGATTAATTTGGACTTTATTGAGATGAGACGCTCTTATCGACAATATGCGTTTGCCCCGATCATCCTTTCTTTGCTCATCGTTGTACCGATGGGCTTTTTATTTAAGTACTACACGGGTGTTGCTCATAAATGGTTTAATGATTACGGAGCGGCAGTATTGTATGAAATATTTTGGTGCTTGTTCGCGTTTTTGTTCGCGAGAAGTCGCTCATTTATACAACAAATTCCTCTATGGGTTTTTGTTATTACCTGTATACTAGAATTTTTACAACTTTGGCATCCCCCTTTCTTGACACAAATTCGCGCCACTTTCATAGGTAAATGGTTACTTGGAACTACCTTTGCTTGGTGGGATTTTCCTCATTATTTGTTAGGTTGTGTTTTAGGTTGGTTGTGGCTGCGACAATTACAGAAAATAGGCAATGCACAAAAAAGTCAAAGTTAAACCTAATTCCAAACAACAAAAAATTGAAGAACAACCTGACGGCAGTCTTACTGTACATTTAAAATCACCGCCTGTTGATGGTAAGGCGAATGAAGAGTTAATTAAACTGTTATCAGACAAGTTTGATGTCCCGAAATCTTATATCACAATTAAGTCGGGTTTATCCTCTCGACAAAAGTTAGTTGAGATTGATAAAGAAGGTTAAGATTTGTGATTTTTTAGAGAATCTATGTGCTTTGATTAAGAAATATCTCGTTAACAGGCTGCTGCCTAGTAAGGATGAATGCGAGGTATAATTGAGGCAGCACAGCTTTACATCAATTATTCCCTGGCAGCAGCCGAGTAACGAGAGATAATGATTATAATTCCTCAGTAATACTGATGTATCGAGATTCGGCTTTGACTCGTTCTATCCAAGCTTTGATATGGGGAAATCTTGACAAATCAAACCCACCTTCATTAGCTACATGAGTGTATGCAAATAAACAGATATCAGCAATGGTATAACGCTCGGCAACAAAGAAAGTGTGAGTCTTTAAATGCTCTTCCATCAAGCTAAGTGCAGCATATCCACCTTTATGTTTTTCTTCTAAGGCATCTTTATATTGTTCAGCTTTACCTAACACAGAAATCCAATATCTGGCGGTAGCGATAAAAGGTTCATGGCTGTACTGTTCAAAAAATAGCCATTGCAGTACTTGCGCTCGCAAAAAGCGATCGTAAGGTAAAAACTCTGTTCCTTCGCTCAGGTAAACCATGATGGCGTTTGATTCTGACAAATATTTCCCTGGTTCAATTTCCAAAACTGGAATCTTGCCGTTTGGATTTTTACTTAAAAATTCAGGCGATCGCGTCTCACCTTTAGTGATGTTAACCTCTACTCTCTCAAAGGGAATGCCAAGTTGTGTCAATAAAAGACGAATCTTATAGCAATTACCAGAAGGTAAAAAATCGTACAACTGGAGTGGTTCCATATCTTAAAATATTGTAGGGAGGATATAGAGAATTCAGAGATTGGAAGAGAATATCTTATCAAATTCTTTCAAAAAAAACAGGGCATAATTTGAAGAATATTTGCTTTTTAAGTACGAACTAGTATTCTCTGAAAAAACAAAAAAACGAAAGTATTATTTGTCTATGGTATTTAGTTGTTAAATTTTAATCAGCGGTTGAAAATAAAAGTATGTGTGGAAGATTTACTTTAAAGCAGCCAGCAGAAGCAATTGCCGCTTTGCTGGCTTCTGCCTCGCCAAATAACCAAACTTTTGAGGTAGAAAAACTGCCAGAATTGTCAGCGCAATATAACATTGCACCTACGCAAATGGTGGCAACAGTGTTACACAACTGTGAAAGTGACAAGCGAGAATTTCACTTCTTACGTTGGGGGTTAATTCCTTCATGGGCAAAAGACATCAGCATGGGGGCAAAGCTGATCAACGCTAGGGCAGAAACTGTCGCAGAAAAACCCGCTTTTCGTTCAGCTTTCAAACGCCGGCGTTGTTTGGTGCTGGCAGATGGCTTTTATGAATGGCAGCGTATAGACGGCAAAAAGCAGCCTTTTTACTTTCGTCTGCAAGATGGACAACCTTTCAGCTTTGCTGGGTTGTGGGAGCAATGGGAATCTCCAGAAAAAGAGAAAATAACCTCGTGTACAATTTTGACTACCGTTGCTAACGAAGTATTAAAACCAATCCATGACCGAATGCCTGTAGTTCTCGATAAGAAATATTACGATTTGTGGTTAGATCCACAAGTGGAAAAGCCGGAAGCACTACAAGAAGCATTGCATCCCTACCCAGCTAGTGCTATGACTGCCTATCCAGTCAGCACTTTGGTAAACAACCCCAAATACAATAATGCAGATTGTATAAATTCAATGTAAAAGGGAATTACCTCAGCAATCAGTTAAATTAACTAATGAGGGATAGAAGCCATCAAAGAATTACAATTCCTTTATTAGCTGCAACATCACAGAGGCAGATATGCCAAGAACCCAGAAAAACGATAATTTTATTGACAAGTCCTTTACGGTGATGGCAGATATCATCTTGAAGATGCTGCCAACCAACAAAAAAGCCAAAGAAGCTTTTGTTTATTACCGAGATGGAATGTCAGCACAGGCAGATGGTGAATATGCCGAAGCTTTGGATTACTATACTGAAGCCCTAACATTAGAGGAAGATTCCTACGATCGCAGTTATATCCTCTACAATATGGGGCTAATTTACGCCAGTAACGGCGACCATGACAAGGCTTTGGATCTGTATCATGAAGCAATTGAGTTAAACCCACGCTTACCCCAAGCTTTGAACAATATCGCCGTGATTTACCATTTTAAAGGCGAAAAAGCTAAAGAAGCTGGCGATAACGACGGTGGTGAAGCACTATTCGATCAAGCCAGTGATTATTGGATTAGAGCCATTCGTTTGGCTCCCAATAACTACATTGAAGCTCAAAACTGGCTGAAAACCACCGGGCGATCGCAAATCGACGTATTCTTCTAAAAGGCGCGGTAGAGACGTTCCATTAAAACGTCTCTACAAAAGTTATGAGTGAGGAGTTAAAAAAAATATGATTGACCGTGAGCAAGTTCATAAAGTAGCCCTTCTCGCTCGTTTAGAGTTGACACCTGAAGAAGAAGAGCAATTCACCACTCAGTTGGGAAATATTCTCGATTATGTTCAACAGCTAGGTGAACTCGATGTCAGCAATGTTGCACCAACAACACGCGCTATTGATGTCAGCAACGTCACACGAGAAGATAAATTGCAACCCTATTCTGATAGAGAAGCTATTCTCAACAGTGCCCCAGAACAGGAAGGCGAATTTTTTAAAGTGCCAAAAATTATGAATGTTGAATAGTTGTTAGTTGTTAGTTGTTAGTTGAGAGTTGATAAGTATTTGTAGGGTGTGTTAGACAAAACGTCTAACGCACCAAAACATAATCGATGGTGCTACTGGCTATAACTACGCTCCCACTATCCAAATTCCACTATCCACTATCAAATAACAACTAACCACTAACTACTAACAACTATCAAAGGAGAGAATTTATGGGTTTGGGAATCCTCAAAGATGGTAAGTGGATATCACAAAGGGAACAAGAAGACTCAGATGGTAAATTTGTCCGTCCCTCAACCACTTTCCGCAATAAAATTACTGCTGATGGTTCGAGTGGGTTTAAAGCTGAATCTGGGCGCTATCATCTTTATATCTCTTGGGCTTGTCCTTGGGCTTGTCGTACCGCGATTATGCGATCGCTCAAAGGATTAAAAGATGCCATAGGCTTATCGGTGGTTGCTGCGGAAATTCACGATAACAGTTGGGAATTCTCAGATGAACCAGGAAGCATTCCGGATACAGTCAACAAGACAAACTATCTTTGGCAAATTTATCTCAAAGCTGACTCAAATTACAGCGGACGAGTGACAGTCCCAGTTTTATGGGATACACAAACTGGCACGATTGTCAATAATGAGTCCCGCGAAATTATGCGGATGTTCGATACAGAATTTAATGCCTTTGCCAAACAGAATGTAAATTTTTATCCGGAAGCTTTACAAAAAGTTATTGACGAGACAATTGACGCAATTTACCAACCAATCAATAACGGTGTGTATCGGGCAGGATTTGCCACTTCTCAGTCAGCTTACGATGAAGCGGTCACAGAATTATTTACAGAACTTGACCGTTGGGAAAAAATTTTAGGAAAGCAACGTTATCTGTGCGGGGATCAAATCACAGAAGCGGATTGGTGTATGTTTACTACTCTGTTTCGCTTTGATGCTGTGTATTACGTCCACTTCAAATGTAACTTACAGCGAATTGTCGATTATCCCAATTTGTGGAATTATCTCAAAGACCTTTACCAACAGCCGGGAGTTAAGGAAACTTGCAACCTTGACCACATCAAGCGGCATTATTATATCAGCCATCCCAACGTTAACCCAACTCAGATTGTACCATTAGGACCAAGAATTGATTTTGATGCACCCCATAACCGCGATCGCGCTTATGCTGTCTCTACCAAATAGACAAACGTCGTGTCCTGCGTCGTAGGGACAATTCATGAATTGTCCCTACACTCGTACCGGGAGGGCAACGCATAATTGTTTTTCGGAAATGTCTAATGATACTAATATTTTTTCTGAATTAGGCGATCGCAAATAAAGTTTTCTGATACATTTACGCGACATTTATCTGGCTATTGCCGGACAAAGTAACGATTGCGCTATCACCTTCATAAGTGACAGTGGCGGTATCCCGCAAAGCTTTCAGTAGAATACCGAAAGCGCCATTGAAATCACGCTTGATTTCATAATCACAATTAGGGCATTTAAACAACTTAGAACCGCCTAAATATGAGTGAACATGTCCACATTTGGTACAAGTTTTTGAAGTATATTCTTCAGTCACATCAACCACTTGACAACTTCTCAAGTTAGCTTGGTGTTTCAACGCTTGTTTAAATCTGTAATGTGCCCATGTCAACATTGCTCTCGCAGTTTTGGAACGAATCTTTCTACGCGTTTTGGCTACCATTTGGGAAGACTCAAAACTGGGTAAATATATGATTCTATAGTTGCTAGTTAGATAACAAGCGGTTTGTTTTTGGCATTCATCAACTAAATTCCTAATTTTGATTCTCATGCGATAAGCCGCTTGTCTCATACGCTTTCTTTGATGTTTTGAAGTTCGGCAAATACGAGACATTAAATCATCAAGGTGTTGACATAAGCGTGCTATCCTTCCCATGTCCCCACCACCGAATTCAACGAATTTATTGCCGTCAAACCCAGTCATAAAACTACGAACGCCTGGGTCTAATGCAATAATTCCATTCTTATCTGTAGGCTTGAAAGTAGCGGGGATAGGAAAAATAGCAAACCAGCGTCCTTTGCAATAAACTAATTGTGTGCTTTGTTTACAATTAGGAATATCTTCCGAAGCTTTAAAGGTTAGTCCTTTAGTTAAAGAAGAATACCAAGTACCTTTACTAAAGTTAGAATCGTTAAATTTAATAGCTTGAGAATAATCTCTAATACTACGAAACTTAGCGTCAATGCTTGCTTTAAATGCACGATGGGCATCAAAAATAGCGTTTTGTCTAATGTGGCAAGGTGTTTCTTTCACCCATTCAGGTAGTTCGCTTCGCATTATCTCATTTCGCAATTCTAGCTTGCTTAAACGTTTTTCTCGTTGCAGCGCTATTCCCTGATTAAAGCAATAGCGACATGCCGCAAGCCATTTTCGCCAAACTTTATTTAACTCATGGGTGGGGTAAATCCTTATCTTCTTTGACTTGAGACTTATATTTTCTAAGTCCGTAGAGTCGGCTCTTCCCCCTTTACACTTACAATCAAAAACCCGGTTTCTATTAAGAGTTGTTAATAAACCGGGTTTTTAGTATCAAAGTATGTAATTTAAAACTTAGTAAATATACTCAAATAAGTTGAGAATTAGCAGAAACTTACTGTAGTTATTGTTTGTTAGTTCTAGATAATCATGACTAATAACTTTTTAATTGTCACTTTTTATGAACTTTTCTACGCATTTCCAGGCTTTTATCCTGTAAGTCTAACTTTAGGATGAATGAGCGATCCCCTAGGATAGATGAGCGATCCCCGCTCTGGCAATTACATTAGAAGTGCCGACAAACATCTTTTTAACTCAGAAGCGAAATATGAATAGTTGTCCTTGTTGCTCCCACCAATTACTACGGCATATTCGTTGCTCAAATGTTTACTGGTTTTGTTCCCATTGTCGGCAAGAAATGCCAAATTTTGAGTATTCGTCTAAGAAGGCGATCGCTTTATCTCCTCAACTTGCCCGCAAACCAAGACCTTCGAGAACAATTTTGCCTGTAGAATTGCCAGTAAAAGCTGTAGTATAAAATGCCGTTGCCATTAAAGTTTGAAAGAAAATTGGTAATCGGGCAATGGGCATTGGGCAATGGGCATTGGGCAATGGTAATTGGGAAAAAGGTAATTGGTAACGCATTTTTTCCCATTCCCCATGCCCCATTCCCTATGCCCATTGCCCCATGCCCAATGCCCCATCCCCAACTTATTTAGGCGCTTGAAAGCCAGCTTTTTCTGCTGTTACTGTATCTTTAAAGCAGATATCCGGCTTCACTTTGTCATAATCAAGCGAGTTGGCAATGTGGTATATATTGCCTCGCTTCTTCGTTACCTTGCCCTTAACAAGTGCATTATTAGGACAAGTAGTTGCATTTGTAGGTTTTACTCCAAGCTTTGCTGCTTCAGCGGGAATAGAAGCATTACTTCCTGACTCGCCTGAATCGTTAGTTGAACTTGCAGTTGTGGTGCCAGGACTCGCAGTAGCGTCGGCATCGGGTGCTTCAGCTTTTTTACCACAGCTGGTGAGCATTAAAACGGCTAACAACGCCAAAGCGATAGTAGATTGACGAGGTTTGAGTAGATTGTTCATGTAGCAAAAATATTCTAGCCAACTGTAACTTGGTCAGTGTTGACATCGGTGGCACCGCTAACCCCGCTTGCGATCGCCACCATTTCATCCAAAATTTCTTGACTGGGGACTTGCCCTTTTAACACAACTGTGCTTCCGGTTTGAGCGACGTATAGCGAATCAATATTATCAAACTGCGAGTCTTCGTCAAAAGCAAGCGCAACTCGTTTTGCTAAACCACTTTGGTCATATTCTCCATTTAATCCCACTCGTTCTAGTGGAATATCTTCCCCAGAATCATCAGCAGCAACTGGTTCCGGATTGACTTGAGCATCATCCGGTTTTTCCATACCAAAAAGTCTTTGTAACCAACCCATAATTAAATGTTCCCCTTTTGATTTACACAGAAAATTATCGTTGAAAATTGGTAATTGGTAATAGGGCATTGGGCAATGGGCATTGGGGAAGAAATTCCCCCTTGTCCCCCTTGTCCCCTTGTCTCCTTGTCTCCTTGTCTCCTTGTCTCCTTGTCTCCCCACTCCCCATTACCTACAGACTTGTTGCAGGGTAGCAGTGAAGTCTGGATAGGAAATAGCGGCTGCTTCTGCGCGTTGAATGGTGGTGGTACCAGTGGCAACTAGAGAGGCGATCGCTAAACTCATAGCAATTCTATGATCTGTATGGCTATCTACATCAGTCCCCACTAAAGAAGTACCGCCTGTAATTTCCATACCATCGGGTAATTCGGTAACTTTTGCACCCATTTTAGATAGTTGCTGTGCCATTACTGCAATGCGATCGCTTTCTTTTACCCGTAACTCTTCAGCATTTTTAATTACTGTTGTACCCTCGGCAAATACTGCCGCCACCGCCAAAACCGGAATTTCATCAATCAATCTGGGTATGAGATCCCCTTCAATCGTACAGCTTCGCAAACGGCTGGAACGCACTCGTAAATCGGCTACTGGTTCCCCAGCAACTTCGCGCTGATTTTCCAGTTGGATATCGGCTCCCATCATCGCCAAAGCTTCTAAAATACCCGTGCGGGTAGGATTAACGCCGACATTTTCCACCACCAAATTAGAATCGGGTACAATTGCCCCAGCCACCAACCAAAAAGCAGCGGAACTGATATCCCCAGGTACAATTACTTTTTGTCCATACAGTTGAGCAGGACCGGTAACAGTAACGCTATTGGTGTCTGGGTCAACGCTAAGTTTTGCACCAAACGCTCTTAACATTCGTTCGCTGTGGTCGCGAGAAAGTGCTGGTTCGGTGACAGTAGTTTCTCCCTCGGTCATCAAACCTGCCAGGAGAACGCAGGATTTAACTTGGGCAGAAGCGATAGGTGATTGATAGTGAATTGGTTTGAGGGCAACTCCTGCAATTGCTAGAGGTGCTAAAGAATTATTTTTGCGTCCCCAAATTTGTGCCCCCATTTGTTGTAAAGGTTTGACAACACGAGACATCGGACGCGATCGCAAAGAATCATCACCGGTTACAGTAAAAAAGCCCCCCGGATGAGAAGCTAAAATTCCTAACATCAATCGCAGTGTCGTACCAGAGTTGCCGGCATTTAACACATCAACTGGTTCTCGCACTCTTCCTAAACCAATACCCTTAACCCGCACTAATTCTGTATTCAGTTCCGAAATTTCTGCACCCATAGCTTGAAAACAGCTAGCAGTGCTGCGGGGATCTTCTCCTAAAAGAAGTCCTTGAATCTCGGTTTCACCTTGAGATAGTGCCCCCAACATCAAAGCACGATGGGAAATAGATTTATCTCCCGGTACTCGGATGCGACCTTGTAAAGATAGTCCCACAGAAGGTCGCTGGATAATTAAGTTTTGAGAAGCGTTTTCTTTAGTTTCTACGGTTATAACTGAAGCCGACATTAGGATAAACTGGCTTTTAACTGCATCGGAAGTTGACAATTTGGCAAAGCTAATGCCGCCGCAGGTTACTTCCTTCTTAGTATCGTATCGCTTTCTGCTGTATGAAACTTACTGAAATCCCAATCAAGATGAATTCAGGAGTCAGAATGTAATTAGGTAGCTTTTTACACCGCTACCTCTGGTAAAGACCGTCTGAAGAAACGCAGGAGTGCAAAAACGCCGTTTATACAGTCCGCGCAGTTTACCACAGAATTTAATTCACAAATTCTGACTTTTGACTCGTAACTCCGCGCCTTTGCTTTCTTTGCTTATCCTAACTTTTAATGGCTATTACCTGAAAGTCTTTACAAGCAAAGCTTCCGTAGGAGCTTTCGCGTCTAAAAGCCTGATTTTTGCTTTTTAAATTGAAATTCTAGCTGTTTTTATCCTGATTTGTCTCAATCCCAAATCAGCAGATTCAGTTAATATTAAGCATGTTTTATTAAATTGCTTACCCTGAAGAAGCTACGCCTAGTATTGATTTCTTTTTGTTCAATAGCTGAAGTGCCCATAACGCTCCCATGCTCACCCATCATCGCAAGCCCGTGTGCTTATCACTCATTTCCACAGACCTCCCTGTTTGGTCTGTTGTTGAAACAGCCGGCACATTGTATCAAAAAGATAGTGACCGGTTCCATTTATTATTGACTGCACCACCCTTAATTAGTTGCGAAGTAACGACTCCCCCAAGTCCAGAAGATACCCCTCACCCAGGACAGCGCAAAGCTTATCCTCCCAGCAGTCCCAGGATCTTATGGATGGAAATTTCACCTTACCGGGTAATTATGACTATGCAAGGTAACGCTCAATTAAGTTACCGTCACTTCTGGGAACAAGGCGTTTATGGTATTACTCGTTATTGGTTGCCTACAGAGTCATTACATCCTCACGAACCCATTCGCTTACGCAATTTTACTCGCCGCCTGACTCTCACCGGACACCCTTTGCCAGAACATTTGCGGGTAGAATACGAATTGTGGGCAGATAAAATCCAACTGGGATGTTATATCCTCAATTTGGAAATTAAGCATTAATTTTGGTAATGGGTAATGGGTAATAGGTAATGGGTAATAAGTAATAGGTAACGTACTTTTCTGATTCTCAATCCCCAATTTCCAATTACCCAATTCCCCAATTCCCCAATTCCCAATTACCCAATTCCCAATTCCCAATTACCCATTCCCAAAATAATTCGGTTCGTTCCCAGGTATCCATTTAATATTGCAACCGATACTCGGTTTTTGTTCGCTGGCAACTGGTTTACCTGCTAACACTGCTTCAATTGCTGCGCGTAAATCTGTACCTGTTACGGGTTTATCATTACTTGGACGGCTATCGTCTAATTGTCCTCGATATACGAGTTTTCGCTCTGCATCAAATATAAAGAAATCAGGTGTGCAAGCTGCTGTATATGCTTTTGCAATTTCCTGGGTTTCGTCATAACATAAGGGAAAATTCAACTGAAGTTCTGTTGCCATTTCTTTGAGAAACTCAGGTGCATCAGCTGGATATTTATTAATATCGTTGGCGCTAATTGCCACAATTGCTAAATCAGTGGGAATGTAATCTTTTCCCAACTGCGCCAATTCTGCTTTTACATGCTTGACAAATGGGCAATGTTGACAAATAAACATTACCAAGAGCGCTTTTTTGTCTGCAAAGGTCGCAAGCGATATTGATTTGCCAGATACCACATCCGGTAGATGAAAATCTGGGGCTTGAGTGCCTAACGGCAACATGGTTGAAGCAGTTAAAGTCATAAATTATTGGATGTCTTTATCTGAAAAACTGCTTTGACTATCAGTTATTTTCAAACATACCATTAAATGGCGCTCTTTACTGGGAGCCAGTCGCGTGTAAAGGTGTCCTTTGCTCTGGCAACTAGCGTGACTGGGTACGATGTCAGAAAAATATTAAAATTTGTGAAGAAAAATAATCTGTTGAGGATGAAGTACCAGATAGAGATATGATAATGAACCGATCAAACGTTTAGGGGCGATCGCGCACTTTGTGTAGTAGGAAAAGAAATATTAAGCTGTTGCCCTGTACGCAGGCATAATTGGTGCAGCTAAACTTTTCTAAAATACTTGGCGCATATTAATTCGACTAGTACAGACTAACGTGGTATGTTAACCAAGCTAGTTTTTTTGACTTTATAGCCAACCAACCATGACATTAGCGGGTAAGGCAACCCAATTTGAGTATAAAGCACTGCACAAGCCTAATCAACTGATTTATGGTTTAGGTCAGACAGCAGTGATTACAGGGTGGACAGTAAAGCAGGCGATCGCTAAACACCTGGACAGTAGCGAGTATGCTGTTATCGGACAGCTATATTCACCCACAAGGGGGATAAACTTACTGATTCGCAATTTGCTTTATAATCCCCATGTTCGCTTTTTAGTTGTTCTCAACGCCACTAAGGAAGACAAAAATGCCGGTGCTGGAGAGTGCTTGCTGGACTTTTTCCGCAACGGCTTTGAAGAGGGTGTGTGTGACACCAATTCTTTGCCCTGCTGGGTAATTCGTTCAGCTATTCCTGGATATATTGATCTTGAAGTTGAAGCTACTGTATTACAACAACTACGAGAATCTGTCAAGTATTGCGAAGCCAAATCTATCACTGAAGCAGTTGATCGAGTTAAATTTTATGCCCAATCCGAAGCGCTTGAAGCGTGGGGTAACAAATTAGAATTTCCACTGTCCACTGTTAAACCGAATATTTTACCAGGACCGCGCTACGGACACCGAATAGAAGGTAAAACAATAGCTGAAACTTGGGTAAAAATAATCCATCGAATTAAAACCACAGGAACAATTAGACCAACTGGCTATGATGGACAATGGCAAGAATTAATTGATTTGATGGCAGTTGTGACTGATGAACCAGAAGACTTTTATTTTCCAGAACCGAATTATTTACCGGTTGACCGCAATTTTCTTGAAGAATACATTTCGCAGATTTTAGATGATGCACCATATCGGGAAGGGTTGAAATATACATACGGTCAACGTTTACGTTCTTGGTTTGGACGTGACCAAATTGAGCAAGTAATTCAAAAGTTGATTGGAGAAATTGATGCTGCTAGTGCAGTAATGAACCTTTGGGACGTGAAAGATCACGACAAAGGTGGAAGTCCATGTCTTAATCACATTTGGCTCAGAGTTGTAGATAATGAATTATCTTTAACTGCGACTCTCAGAAGTAATGATATGTTTGCTGCATGGGTAGCGAATGCAATGGGATTAAGAGCTTTACAACAGCATATTAGAAATGAAATGCAAGAGCGTTCTAAATATGACTTGAAAATGGGACCATTAATCACCATCAGTCAGTCAGCTCATATATATGACGATACTTGGAGTAATGCCGAACAGTTGATTCAAAAACAATATGCGGCTATTTGTCGGAAAATAGATTACAACGACGAGTGCGGAAACTTTTTAATAGAACTCGACCTTGGCAAGATAGTTGTTACACATACAACTCCAGGTAGCGGTGAGATTGTAGGTTGCTATTTTGGTAAAGATCCCTTGAAATTAATCAGAGAAATTTGCACTTATTGCCCTTCTATACGTCCAGATCATGCTGGATATTTGGGAATGGAATTAAACAAGGCAGCTGAGTGTTTGAAAACAAATAAGCAATACGTTCAGGATAGTAAATAATGGTTTCTGATGACCAAAGACCAACATGGGATGAATATTTTCTCATGTTGGCTAAACTTGCAGCTACTCGCTCAACTTGCCTTGCTTTTCCGGTGGGTGCTGTGATTGTTAAAAATAAGCAAGTTGTCGCAACCGGTTATAATGGCTCACCATCAGGTTCGGCTCATTGTACAACTCAAGGATACTGTTATCCGGGGTTAAGTAGTTGCGATGCTAGCAAAACCTTACCATCAAGAGCTGTACACGCTGAAGCGAATGCGATCGCCCAAGCAGCCAAACATGGTATCTCTACAGATGGTGCAAGTATTTACGTCACCTTAGAACCTTGTCTATCTTGCTTGAAGTTAATTATTTCCGCAGGAATTAAAGAAGTTTTTTACGAAACTCCCTTCAACGCTGGAGAAAAAGCTTTAGTAAGAGATTCTTTTGTTGATGAAGGCTTAGTTATTCTCAAGCAGGTAACAGTTTCTGAATCTACAGCAAAAAGAGCAGCCGATTTATTCCTGCTATTTTCTACATCTGTTGTCAGTTCTGACATGTTACAAATTCGATAAAATCAAAGATACCATTATTTTCGCTTTACTATAGCAGTCCTAAATCATTTGTGAAAAATAAGATTCCCGACTTCTTTAAGAAGTCGGGAATCTAGGTATGCGCGATTTTCATAACTCAGATAGGATTGCTATATGTTTAGTAAACTACCTACACCGAAGAATGTTTTGAAACAGTGGAGAAGACAGTAAATAAAATAATTCTTGCCAGCACTGTCTTCTTCCACTTAAGTTTTGAGCTATTCAATATACGGCTTTAATTAAGGTCGATGACTGCGACGAATCTCTGTGATTTGATCTGCTACATCTAGAAGAGATTTTGGCATCTCTGGCCCTGTAAGAATGATATCGACATTGGCAGGGCGTTTTGTCAGAAAGGCTAAAACTTCAATTTCGGGAATTAAGTTAAAGTTAATCGCCAAACTTAACTCATCTAAGACTACGAGAGAATACTTACCTTCAAAAACGACTTTTTGTGTATGTTGCCACAAATCTTGTAATGATTGGATTTCAGTCTCTTCTAAATGTGGTGTATCGATACAACGCGGCAAATCACAGCGAATCCAATCTAAGTTTTGTCCCAACTGTATGGGGTGCTGGTGTCCTTGATTAATACCACCTTTGAGGAATTGCACTACTAACACTGGTGTGCCTTGACCGGCAATTCTCAGGGCTTGAGCCATGACGCTTGTAAAAAAGTTACGATACGAGCTAGTGAAAACTTGTACTAGTCCTTCAACTGGATATGGTAAGTTTAGGGTCGAATTTACGTTTTTGGATTCTAACTGGGCAACCATGATGTGATGTTAAATAAAAGACAAACGATTAAAGCACTTTTGCGCTCGGTTTTTTCGGGAAAATCTGCTTGTACAATCAAGCTATTTTTAATAAAGTGTGGTGTATTTGCCAACTCGATTTATAGTCAATCACTACGTTTGCGCTGAAGTCAAGACTAGTTAAGATTTATATTATTGCTTGTTGTCTGAAAATCATTGTAAAAATGAGAACATATATCTGAAAGTTTAGAGCAATTAAAAAAGCTATAACTAAAGCTGAAAATTACTCAATGTTAGATTGCCTGTTTGTTTGGGCAAAACAGATGATTGTTGGTTGTTAATTTGACGATATGAGGAGTGAGTATTTGTGAGATTTGTGATTTTGGGAGGTTCAGGTTCGGGAAAAAGCACTCAAGCGCAAAGGCTTTGCAGACACTTTGATATTCCGTTGATTTCCACAGGCGAAATTTTCTCTGAGGCGATCGCTAATATAAGCAGTAATAATCGCCACGTGCAGCCATATCTGGAAAAAGGTGAGTTAGTCGCAGATGAAACGACGATCGAGTTTATCCGAACTTGGCTAAACAAAAATGATATCAACAGTGGTTGGGTGTTAGAAGGTTATCCCCGTACAGCTTTCCAAGCTGAAGAATTGGATTTTTTATTGGACGATTTACAGCAAAAGTTAGATTGGGCAATTTATTTACAAGTACCAGAAGCGGTTATGGTTACTCGCTCTAATGGGCGATCGCTTCCGGATGACCAACCCGAAATCGTTCAGCGCCGCGTTGAGTTATTCTACGATCGCACTATGAGCATTTTAGAATATTACGATCGCCGTCGTCGCCTATTAACTATCAACGGCGACCAGTTACCAGAGATGGTAGAGCAAAATATTCTCACTCTTGTGTCAGTTTCTTGAAAGCAACTGGGGAACGCGATAATTGGGAATTGGGCATGGGGCATGGGGCATTGGGCATTGGGCATGGAAAAAATCTCCCATTACCCATTACCCCATTACCCATTCCCCATTCCCCATTCCCCATTCCCCATTTTCAACGCAGGTCTACAGTATTCTAGATAAAAGTTCTGAGGCAACTTAAATGGCTTGGCAGCGTCCAGACGGTCGGCAACCTTACCAACTCCGTCCCATCAGCTTTGATGGCGGATTCACTCGCTTTGCACCCGGTTCGGTGCTGACAAAATGCGGTGACACTCAGGTACTTTGTACAGTTAGTGTGACTGAAGGAGTGCCGAAGTTTTTAAAAGGAACTGGCAAAGGTTGGCTGACTGCGGAGTATCGAATGCTGCCAGGAGCTACGCAGCAACGGCAAGAACGGGAATTAATGAAATTGTCTGGACGGACGCAAGAAATTCAACGTTTGATTGGACGCAGCTTAAGGGCAGCGGTGGATTTGTCGGTGTTGGGAGAACGAACCTTGACTATAGATGCTGATGTGTTGCAAGCAGACGCAGGAACTAGAACAACAGCGATTACAGGCTCATTTGTGGCGTTAGCTCATGCGATTTCTAAATTATTGCAGGAAGGAACGTTAGAGCGATCGCCTTTGGTAAAACAAGTAGCAGCAGTTTCTGTCGGGTTATTGCAAGGAGAGCCATTTTTGGATCTAAACTACCTCGAAGACGTAGCCGCTGATGTGGATTTCAACGTCGTGATGAATCAAGATATGGGGATAATCGAAATTCAGGGAACAGCGGAAGAAAACAGCTTTAGCCGCATCCAGTTAAATCAGCTGCTAGATTTCGCTGAAAAAGGAATTGAACAATTGTTAATCGCTCAACGAGAAGCGATCGCCGATCCAAGCTTGTTTGTTGGGCATTAGGGCATTGGGCACGGGGCATTGGGCACGGGGCATGGGGCATGGAAAGAATTTCTCCCGAATCCAATTTGCAATGCCCAATTCGCAATGCCCAATTCGCAATGCCCAATGCCCATTGCCCCGTCATGATGTTAAGAGTTTCAAAAGGTAAAAAGGAGGATTGTCAAAATTTCGCTATTGTATTGCACAGAAGCCGGCAACGTGAGGATGAAGTCATGAGCAAAAAAGTTGAAGTTTTATCGGATCAAGCGGCGTTAATAGCGCGATCGCTTGAATTGATTTTATCTAAGCTGGAAACTGCTATTCAAGAGCGGGGACGATTTACAATCGCTTTATCTGGGGGTAGCACACCTAAGCCGTTGTATGAAGCGATCGCTAATCAAAAGCTGACATGGGATAAAATTCATGTCTTTTGGGGAGATGAACGTTACGTTGCACCAGATCATCCCGATAGCAACGAATTAATGGCGCGTCGTGCGTGGTTAGATCGCGTTGATATCCCAGCTGCGAATATTCATGCTACGCCGACTTTTGATGGCGATCCAGCGGTGTCAGCAGCAAAGTATGAAAAGCATTTGCAAGAATTTTTTCGGACTTCGCCTGGAGAATTTCCTTCCTTAGATGTAATATTGCTAGGAATGGGTGATGATGGACATACCGCATCTTTGTTTCCGCACACAGAAGCGTTAAAAGTAAGCGATCGCTTGATTACTGTGGGCAACAAAGACGGAAACCCCCGCATAACCTTCACATACCCCTTCATCAATGCTGCTGAATGCGTGATGTTTGTTGTCGCTGGGGCTAATAAACGCCCAGCTTTAGCTCAAGTCTTTGCACCCAATGCTTCAGACTTTACTTATCCATCCCGCTTAATTCAACCCCAAAAAGAACTTTGGTGGCTGCTGGATGCAGCAGCGGCGCAGGAACTAAAACAACAATGAAGAATCACAATTAAGAGCGCAAAACAGAAAAGTAAGTAGGGATAATTCATGAATTAACACGCAGGAAAATTAAGGAACTGGTAAGTTTTTTGCGCTCATTCTTAAGAATAAAGGATGTTTGTGTAACGTCTCTGATAGGAGAAGGATGAAAAATGGCTTTAATTTTATACTTTCATCTTTGACACATCATCCCTCAAAAGCGTAATTGTTATTATCGTTAGCTAGAGTAGCTCCTTTCCCCAACTCGCGAGCGTATTTTTCTTTTGCTTGCTAACACTGTTTTACGATGATCTTGAACAAAGGCTTAAATCGATGATCGTCTGCCCTAACTGCAATCACCCCAACCCGGACGGCGCTGTCCAATGTGAAGCTTGTTATACTCCGTTACCAACGACAAGTAACTGTCCCAGCTGTGGAGCAACTGTACAAGCAGATGCCGCTTTCTGCGGTCAGTGCGGTTTTAACCTCCACCAAAGCGTAGCCGCAGCAGTTGCACCAACCGTCGCGCCAGAAATACCTTTGGAAGTACAGCCGTCAGCTACGCCTGACCCACTGTTAGAACTTTTACGACCAGATCCCTTAGGAGTCGGCGCAACTCCCAATTCTCAGCCTGCTCCCTCACCTTTACCACCAACAGCGGTGGCAACACCCCCAGAAAGCAGCACCCCACCAACACCACCCGAACCGATCGCACCACCACCAGAACCGATCGCACCACCAGAACCGATTACAGCTGCCTCCGAACCGGTCGCACCCGCACCCGAACCGATCGCACCACCACCCGAACCGGTCGCACCACCACCCGAACCGGTCGCACCACCCGCAACTGTTGCCAGAACCCAATTACAACAGGTAACAGCGCGGCTAGTCCACGTCCAAAGCGATAGACAAATTGAATTGCCGCAAAGTCTCTCCGTGATTCATATCGGCAAGCAAAATGACCGCATTCCCCCGGATGTAGATGTATCAGGTTTTGCAAATTCTGAAATAGTTTCACGGATTCATGCAGATATTCGCGTTGAGGGAGACGCTCACTATATCGAAGATGTAGGCAGTTCTAATGGCACTTATATTAACAATTTGCCATTGTTACCAGGAAATCGACACCGCCTGCGACCAGGCGATCGCATTAGCCTGGGTAAAGGAGACATGGTAACATTTTTGTTTCAAATATCTTAGGCTCGCTGATTAATAATATTGGGCACTCTTATACCAAGTCCGGTTAATCACTTATAATTACCGCATAATAGCAAAAATCACCAAAAGCCTCTTTCCCCCTGCTAGAGTGCCCCCTGCAAGAGTGCGGTCTTAATGATAAGTCTTTAGCCGAACATGATATTATACCAATTCTATGTGAGGTTGCACTTTATTTACCCTCAGGCTGGAAGCCTGGGGCTACACGAACAAAGCCCACCTGCGTGGGCTAATTAGACGCATCTTCATATAGAAACGGTATTAGTGCCTAATAAAGCCTTAGAACGCTTACTAAATATTGTGTAAACTGTAACTACGGAAAGAAAAGTACATACGTGAAGTTACTCCAAAACTTTAGGAAAGCTTGTTTAAAAAACAGTATTGCTTCGGAAACCGCTGTTTACAAAGTTGAGTTAGATTGGGCTGGCTATGACAACACTAGATTAAATAAAAAACATTTTATTAATTAGATATGTTTAGAAAGCTTACGTTGGGAACTATGCTGGCATTGTCTTTTGTGCTGCCAGCACACGCTCAGTCTACCAATTGGGTAAATATTGCCAATTCTAAAGACGGAAAAAGTTTTGATATTGATTTAAGTTCAGTTGAACGATTTGATTCCATAGTTGGATATCGTACCAGAATACGCTTGTCACGTCCCGACAGTAATGGTACTGTGCTATCTGCTTATCAACAAATTACAGATTGTGATTCAGGCACATCACAAACAGTAGGGATAGTATCCCTCAACCGACAAAACCGGATTATTTTTAATGAACAGTATGACAATGCTCCTATAGAGCAAATAAAACGAGGAACTCTAGGACACAAAGTCTACAGTTTTTTGTGTCAGGCACAAAATAATAGCGATATTGATTTTCAAAGAGACTTACTGCGAGCTTACACCGTGGACATTCCCAATTCAGTCACAGAACAGGTAAAAGCAGTTATGAACTCAAGGTTTTGATGGCTTTGTATTTATCGTGCTTTTTTCTAAGGCTGCAATTTCAGCGCCAATGTCGCTGATAATTTGCGCGATGCTCCGAAGCGGAGCCTTTACTCCTTGGATCTATATTGACTATTTGCTAGATTTAATTCAAGCAATCAAAAGAGCGATCGCCTGACTATCAATCATGTGATCGCTGTTCTGGGAAATCCTTTCTAGGAAATACCGACAAAATAAAAGCGTCGTGTTTGCAGCACGACGCTTTTTCAAGGTTTTGAATTGACTGTTACTCCACTTGCTGATTAACTCGTCTTTGCATTTCTGCATCCGCTTCTTCATCTGTTGTGCAAAGCACACCAGGACGAGAGCGAATAATGCTTAGATAGTACTGAAAAGCATCTTCATCTTGAGGATTGCATCTTACGTATTCGCGCAGCTCCTTTTCAGTCATCGACTCATAATTATTCACTCGATTAGTACCTCTCCATTCTCAAGTATTTCTATCTGTATTGTCTCGCCAACTAACATGACTATTCGATTAGTGCGACTATCAAGCCTTACTAAGTTGATTGCTTGAAGCAAGTTACTTGCTCTTACGCATCTTTGATAAAGTGCTTTTAACTGTGCCTGTGTTGGCTCCATTGAACCTCCTTCTTCATTCTCGCCATTAAACTCTTGACTTCACACATTTCTGAGCGGGTTTACAATCCCGCTTGCTTGTCCCGGCAAAAACACCTTTCAAGACATTAGGATGGATGAAAGTACACTCTTCGCGGTTAGGCTAATTACCTTAAGGAAAGTGATTCATGCGGGAATCGAGAAAAGATTTTGAACCCTTGCTCAAAAATGAAGCCCCGTCTGCTGTTGACCGTATGGGGCTTACCTGGCTAATTGCAGCGGCGATCGCCACGATTATCTTGTGGCAATTCCCAATAGGCGCTTACATTTTATACCCATTTACCATCCTGGCAACTTGGTTTCACGAAATGAGTCACGGCTTGATGGCGCTGCTTTTGGGAGGACAATTTCGGAAATTAGAAATTTTTGGCGATGGTTCAGGTGTAGCAAGTTATGCCATGTCTTTATCTTTAGCACCGATTGGACCGGCACTAGTAGCAGCCGCAGGACCTATGGGACCACCAATTGCTGGATCGGCTTTAATTTTGGCTTCGCGTAGTTTCAAAACCGCAACGTTAAGTTTAAAAATTTTAGGTGGTTTTTTACTGCTTTCAACATTAATTTGGGTGCGATCGCTTTTTGGATTAATCGCAATTCCCCTACTAGGTTTAATTATTTTAGCGATCGCCTTAAAAGCACCGCGTTGGTTGCAAGGATTTGCAATTCAATTTCTCGGTGTCCAAGCTTGTGTAAGTACTTACCATCAACTTGACTATTTATTTAGCTATAGTGCAGGTCCCTTAGGACTTTCGGATACAGCACAAATACAACAGCGGTTATTTTTACCTTATTGGTTTTGGGGTGGATTAATGGCGATCGCATCCCTCGTCATCTTAGTCCAAAGTCTCCGCATTGCCTATCGTTCGCGGTAATGGGTAAGAAAAACCATAAAAAAGCGATTGCCAGCTTGACTCACCGAATTGCTGAACATGAAGAGAAAATTAGACTCGAAGCGCGAGAAGGATTTTCAAGACGAAGGTTTAATTAAGCATTGGGAAAAAGAAATTCGTGCTTTTGAGAAAGCAATTCAACAAGCGCGTAAAAGATTAGGACAGTAAATTATGCAAATTAGCGATCGCTATGAACTCGTAACTAATTCTACTCTCAATACCTTGATTGCTGAATTAGGCACAGAATGCGCTCAAGTACAAGCCTTAATCAACCAACTACAATTACCAAGTTTAACTGCTAATCAACAAGCAGAAATTCTCGCAGAGCTGCTAGCTGCTGCTGTTCATTTACACACTCACTGTGACGAAGATTTTCAGACGCTAATTGCCAACGAGATAGAAAATTTACCTGATAATTGATAGAGACTTTGCACTCATGCTTATTCAATGGCTTTAGCCAAGGAAGGATAATTTATGGCACCGAGAGAACAAAGTATACTCTTAATCTTTGACCATAAATTTTCCAGCGGTGAAAAATCAATCGCAATGGTATTATTTTGGTGGATAATCATTTATGGAATGTATCGTCGTCGTTGGTTTATAAAAATATAATATTAAATTACAGAGTATTTTATTAACAACAATGAAAAAAGTTATTCTTGTTGGCGCTGGTCCTGCTGGAGTTTTACTGGCACATTATTTATCGCGTCGCAACACTCAATATAAGATAGAAATCTACGAACGTCGCAGTGACTTACAAAAAGTTTCTTTGGCTAACTCTAGAACTATTCCTTATGGCATCAATGAAAGAGGACTAAAAGCTTTGAGGAAAATAAAGGGGTTAGAAGCAGCAGTTAAAGCGACTTGTGTGGAAAATCGTGGCAGCATAATATATCAGAAAAATAAAATATTAGAGAATCGATCTAAAAAAATATATTCATTTAACACTGACCGAACTAGTTTATTAATAGCTCTATTGTCACAATTAACTGAAAAATCCGACAATAAAGTTGAAATTCATTATGATTGCAAATGCACGAGTGTTGATTTTGAAAATAAAACTCTGACCTTTGAGAAAGTTAAAGAAACAGTACCAGAAAATCAGACAGAAAAGTTTACGGTTGATTATGACCTATTGATTGGTGCAGACGGAGCGCGTTCAATAGTGAGAACGCATTTTCTAAATACCGAGTTTTTTGAATTTCAGCAAGAGTATGCTTATACTTGCTACAAAACAGTTTTCTTATTAAGTAACAAAGAAAAAACAAGCAAAAACTTAAAACCAAACTATCTGAATATCTGGAGAATAGAGGAAGGTATTACTTTTGGAATAGTGCCTCAACTAGATGATAAGTTTATTGGGATTTTATTTTTCCCACAAAAGCCAAATAAAATAGTTAATTTATCTACGAAAGAAGAGGTAATGGCATTCTTTCAGCATAATTTGCCAGAGGTTGCGCCGCTAATTTCTGAAGAAGAAGCAGAAGCTTTCCTGAAAAGACCGATAGGAACACAATTAAGAACACGCTGCGATCGCTATCATTATGGTGACAGCGTGCTAATTCTTGGAGATGCTGCTCATGCTGTTTCTTCGAGTCTTGGTCAAGGTTGTAATAATGCTTTTGAAGACGTACTAGTCTTTGATAGTCTTTTAGATGAGTATTCTGATGAATGGGCTACTGCTATAGAGCAGTTTACTATCCGTCGGCGACCAGACGCATACGCCTTGTGGGAACTCGACGCAAATGTTATACCTGCATCTAAAACTTTATTTACTGAATTTATCTTGAGGGAAAGTTTTGCGAAGATGATGAATAAACTATTTCCTCAATTTTTTGTGCCTCCTTTGCGAGAATTATTATCTGCTAGTACAATTCCCTACTCAGATATTCTTAAGTCCTATCAAGGTTGGATATCAAAAGTAAAAAATTATAATAAAAAGTTTTTGAATTAAACAATATTATTAATTATCTTATTGTTATAAATGATATTTGTATAAGATTTGTCTTGCTCCTATACTCTGTATGAAAACGCAATTTGAGGAGGCTCTGCCTCCTGATACATTATTATCACCTATTTTTGATTAACAGAATACTCAACAGAACGGGGATTATCCATCCGCATAGAAGCATCTATGATTTCTAATCCCACTATATTTCCATTTTGGTCGTAATCGAAAATTACCCCTGGTTTTTCTTCATCGCTTTCTTCAATTGGTGCATTACTAAACAAAATTCTTAAAACATCAACTTCAGGGTCATAGGTAATCTTCATAATTATCTTTTTACTAACTATATATATCTATTGGTCAACATGCCCTAATTACCAATAACTGATAACCATCAAACCCAACTTAAGCCTTCAGGTAACTTGAAAGACGAATATTCTAAATGAATCACTCGACGCTGACTAGGGTTTATAGCTTTCAAGGAAGAATGTAAAATCAGCGGACTCATAATTACAGCATCACCAGCCTCAACGTGACAAAAAACTGAATTTTGTTTGTGTTTTATTTGCTCAATCTGACTTGGGCTTAATAAGCCTAGCTGATGAGATTTGGGAATTACTCTTAAAGCACCATTAGTTTTATCAGCAGCATCTAAATGCAAGCGTAAAGTAACTATATTTTGCATGACTTCTATAGGGGGTTGCACATGAACAACTCCCTCCTTGATTGACCAAGGTTCAAAACCAGCAATCTGAACTTTTTCTTTGACAGCGATAGTTTTATCTTGATGCCAAGATACACTCCAATTAGTATTACAGGTTTTATTAAAATAGATAGCCCGTACTAATTTGGGACTGTTATCAAAATACTTGGTTAGACTGTCCTGGATATTTGTCGAATAAGCCAAATCATAGATAGCAGGAATTTTGAATTGCAGATGCCTACTTCCGTGAGATGATTCAAATTGAATATTGTTAGTGATTTCATTTCTCAAATACTCTACTTCTTCTAATGAAAGAAGCTGACGTTTTATAGTGTATCCATTTTCGTAATAATCGTTGTAATTCATTATTTCTCAACTGCTATATCCTCCACTCTCCCACTCCCCCACTCTCCCACTCCTCCACTCCCCCACTCCCCTCACTCTTTCCTTTCTGCGATTCTCAACTTAGCAGAGCGCGATCGCACATTATTGGCAATTTCATCTTCTTGAGCAGTAATTGGCTTTTTTGTCAATACCCTTAACAACGGTGAATTTCTTAAACCGTGTTTCACCAGACGGTCTTCCAAACTGTGAAAACTGATAATGGCGATTCTGCCACCGGGTAAAAGCGCTTCTGGGGCTTTTTCGAGAAACGTTTCTAAAGACTTTAACTCATCGTTAACGACAATGCGTAAAGCTTGAAACACGCGAGTAGCTGGGTGAATTCTCCCATAACGGTATTTCGGGGGGACAGAATAAGCGATCGCCTCAGCTAATTCCGTTGTCGTCTGAAACGGACGTTTTTCGACAATTCGTCTGGCAATGCGTCGCGAAAGTCGTTCTTCACCGTATGTAAAGAAAATATTTGCTAACTCTGTTTCATCCCAATCATTAATCACATCAGCAGCCGTTAACGATTGTCCTCGATCCATCCGCATATCCAAAGGAGCGCTAGAGCGAAAACTAAAACCCCGTGACGCTGTATCGAGATGGTGAGAGCTAACGCCCAAATCGGCGATAATACCAGAGTAAGTGCTTGGAGGAAATTTATAAGCAGCAAAATTGCTCTTGATGAATTGTATGCGAGCCTCCTTTGGAGGAGCTACGCTAACGCCAAACTCTCCTAATTGCTTTTTTGCGGCAATCAAAGCATCATCATCTCGATCCATTGCCGTCAATTGTACATCTGGTGCAGCTTCTAAGATTAACCGACTGTGACCGCCACCGCCTACAGTAGCATCTAAATAATGTCCACCAGGATGCACCGCTAAACCCTCAACTACCTCTCGACTCAAAACCGGAATATGTGAGAAAGTTGCTTCGTCTTCTGTATCAAATTGTGTTTCCGAATCGCTTTTCATTGAACTTATTTAAAAAGAGTTCCGAATGATAGGAATAACACAGATAAACACAGTTTAGAGCAATCAAAAAAGCCTTCCGGAGCGTATAGCACCACATAGGTATTATGTAGGTTAGGCATCTTGCCTAAGTGCGATCGCACAAACTAACTAGCCCAACCTTAAAAAACATTAAATGTAGGGTGCGTTATGGCTAACGCACCCTACGCGGGTCTTATGTTTAATTTGGTTGACTTACTTATCAGCCCGTGCTACATAGGTTACAATCAGGCAGAAATCGCCCATAACTCTAGTTGTCAAAGTGTGAACGCAATTGTGCATCTGTATTTATACCAGCTGCTGCTAAGTCTGGATTTGCAGATCGATAGTGATTAGCATCAAACAAATTTACACTCATATTTCATCCACCCAATGGTATATGTTTTAGCCCAAAGTATCATAAGAAAAATTTCTGAGTATTTTTTATTACGTAAAAATTAAAAAATAGTATTATTACTTAGAAACTAAATCCCGATGGAAAAATAGCAGTATTGTTACTGAGGTAAAATTAAAGTAATTCCTTAATTTTTGAGATAAAAAACTAATTAGCCATCAAAAATTCCAATCGTGGCTAAGTAGCAAATTTATGATAGATAGTAAAAATACTTAAATAAATTGCGGTAAGATAAATAAAGCAAGTATTTAGAAGTAGAACATCATTCTCAGGCGATCGCACAAACATTGCTTGTTTAGGCAAAACCTTCTTTCGCGGTCGTCTGTCAATATAATTAAACTAATGAGATAAAAGTTAAACACCTTCAAAAATCCGCAGTTTACACCTGTGGCGTTTTGATGTGTTTATGACATTCACAATGTCATGTCAAGAAAGTCTAAATTGACGGTTAACTGCACAAGTGTTCCAAAGGGGATATTAACTAATGGCAAGAATTGAAACCCGCACAGAACCGATGGTGCTAAACATGGGACCTCACCATCCCTCAATGCACGGGGTTATGCGGTTAATTGTCACCCTAGATGGCGAAGATGTCATCGACTGTGAACCGGTCATCGGCTATCTACACCGGGGGATGGAAAAAATTGCCGAGAACCGCACTAATATAATGTACGTCCCCTACGTCAGTCGGTGGGACTATGCAGCGGGAATGTTTAACGAAGCTGTCACCGTCAACGCACCGGAAAAACTAGCCAATGTTGCCGTTCCCAAACGCGCTAGCTACATCCGCGTTATCATGCTGGAATTGAATCGCATTGCCAACCATTTGCTGTGGTTTGGTCCATTCTTGGCTGACGTTGGCGCACAAACTCCGTTTTTCTATCAATTCCGCGAAAGAGAGTTGATTTACGATCTGTGGGAAGCTGCCACAGGTTATCGGATGGTAAATCACAACTACTTCCGGATTGGTGGTGTCGCGGCTGATTTACCCTACGGTTGGATAGATAAATGCTTGGATTTTTGCGACTATTTTATCCCGAAAGTTGACGAATACGAGCGCTTAGTTACCGATAACCCGATTTTCCGGCGTCGTGTTGAAGGTGTTGGTACTATTACTCGCGATGAAGCAATTAACTGGGGACTATCTGGTCCGATGTTACGCGCATCTGGGGTAAAGTGGGATTTACGGAAAGTTGACCACTACGAATGTTACGACGATTTCGACTGGGATGTGCATTGGGAAACTGCGGGTGATTGCTTCGCTCGATACGTCGTGCGGATGCGAGAAATGCGCGAATCGGTGAAAATTATTCGTCAAGCGATCGCCAAACTTCCTGGTGGACCTTTTGAGAACTTAGAAGCCAAGCGCATGGCTGCTGGTAAAAAATCCGAGTGGGATGCTTTTGATTACCAGTATATTGGCAAGAAAATTTCCCCCACCTTCAAAATTCCCAAAGGAGAAATTTACTCCCGCGTCGAAAGCGGCAAAGGTGAACTGGGAATTTATCTCATAGGCGATGATAACGTCTTCCCTTGGCGGTGGAAAATTCGCGCTGCTGATTTCAACAACGTGCAAATTATACCTCATTTATTGCGCGGTGTGAAGTTAGCAGATATTGTCGTAATTCTCGGCAGTATTGACATCATCATGGGGTCAGTAGATAGATAAGCCTTTCTCGTTCCTAGGCTCAAGCCTGGGAACACAATTATGTAGGGTGCTGCCTCGGAACTTTTAAAAAAAGTGCAATATTTCAACTTTACCCAATTATTGTAATTATATTAGTTCCTAAAGAAATGTGATTTTCAACACGCACAAAGTTATTATTTGATAATAATTAAAAACAGTGTTTCTGACGGAGATTTTGGGAAAATAATATTTTTATATTTGATTTATATTTTTGCCTTGTAGCTATTGTAAATTATTAATTTTTTATTTTAAATTTGCCAAAACAGTTAACTGGTAATATGATTGGAGAAAAAATTAATCGCTATTGTCAGGTAGGGATTTATTTAGATAGAGGTCTGATAAGTTACCATATAAATTCAAGAATATTTACTGAGCAGTCATTTGGAACCTGTGGAAATTCATTCACATTTCAGATTTGACCCTAGTTCAAATAGGCATCATGACAGGGGTTTACAACGAGTACTCGATCGCCTTTGTCAAACAATCGAGCGGGATGCATTAGTTAGACAAACAACGAACCAACTCCGAGAGTTACTTCAGGTTGATCGGGTGGTTTTGTATTATTTTTACGAAAAGTGGTCCGGACAAGTAACTTTTGAATCTTTGAGCGATCGCTCATTATCAATTTTAGGTTCAACCGGACCTGATGATTGTTTTAACAATGAATATGCTGATATGTATTTAGCAGGAAGAGTCAGAGCGATCGCTGATATAGAATTAGAACCAATCCAGCCTTGTCACCGAGATTTTCTTCGTCATTTACAAGTTCGCGCTAACCTAGTTGTACCAGTTTTGATTCCTAGAGGTTTATGGGGATTGCTAATAGCTCATCACTGTCAAGCACCTCGCTCTTGGTTAGCATCAGATATTGAACTGATGCAACAAAAAGCACAAACTCTCGCCACCGCTTCTTGTATTCTAGAAAGTTAAATGGGGCATTAGGCATTGGGCATTGGGCATTGGGCATTGGGCATTGGGCATTGGGCATTGGGCATTGGCAACTATCTCGAGGAATAAACCATGTATAGTGTAGAGTTTTGATACCAGTAATATTTAGGGTAAAAATTATTTTTTGTAATCCATATTGTTGTACTCGAAAGTGGTTTTTTGATAAAATATTTTGGATGATTGCCATTTTCCCATTCTCTTGGCTTTAAGTCATCAGGCAGCTTATTTTTGAAGTCGTCATATTTAACTAAATTTTGATTTTTAATCAGCATTTGAAAATACTCTTTTGACACATTGACAGCAATTCGCGCCTGTGGGTCAGGAGTATCACCAATAATCTCATACTGTAAATTTGCATAAGTGTTAGGCAAAGGCTCACCCAGCCACTTACCAATTTCTTGTACAGGTGGAGATTGTGCGGTTTTGTAACTGTAATTGTTACCAAAGTTTAAGCATCCAGCAAGCAAAATTAAGCAGATTAATAAGTAAATGGGCATAAATAAACGCGCTTATTAGTAGTAAGGGCTTCAGCCCTTCTCATTCTTGATATGAGCGGTAAACCGCTCACTACGTACTTCGTAAAAAACGCGAAAATAAAAACATGTTAAATTACTTTACAGGTTTTTGTTTTCAGCTATTGGGGTAGGATTGATTTGCGATCGCACGCATACAGGAAGCAAAACCATGAAATTTGGTTACACAGTTATTTGGGTAGACGACGTAATTAAAACCGTCGAGTTTTATGAAAAAGCCTTTGGTTTAGTTCGTCGCACTCTCCGGGAAATTGGTGAGTCTGTCTGGGCAGAATTAGAAACCGGTAGCACGACGCTTGCTTTCTCCTCAAGCAACGAAGCGCAGAAGTTATTTCCGGGTGGCTGTCATCCCAACAATTCTGCCCAACCTCCAGCTTCAATTCAACTATCATTCGTCACCCCTGACGTTGGTACTGCTTATATGAGAGCGATCGGTGTCGGTGCAAAAGGATTAGATGCACCAAAACCCCAGCCTGGAGGACACACAATCGCTCGCGTGCGCGATCCAAATGGCGTGCTTGTATCTTTGGTTAGTGGGTAATGGGGAATGGGGAATAGGGCATGGGGCATGGGGCATAAGGCATGGGGCATGGAAAGAATTTCTTATTCCCAATTCCCAGTGCCCGATGCCCATTGCCCATTGCCAAATTCCCAATTTCCAATTCCCAATTACCTATTACCCATTACCAATCCCCAATTCTCAATGACTAATTTGAATTCTCGCTTTTGGGCTGAGTTTTGCTACCTGATTTTGGGCACGCGGTTTGCCAATGGTGAGGGCGTAATTAAGTGCTAACAACCTCAACCACAATGCAGGATTGCGGGTTTCTAGCCAAGGCTGGATTCGCTTGAGGAAGCGGGGAAACCATCGAATGAGTAAAGCGCTATTTAAAGCGTAACGACCAAAGTTCAAGTAGTTACTTAGCCACCGCATTAAATCTTTTGGTCCTGCAAGTTGCCAAATCCACAGCAACAATGCCGGATTTGTGCGAGCTGCTTTTAGTGCTAAACGGTTAAAGGTGAACCAATCGCATCTATCTTTAATGAAATTATCTGCCACTTCAAGGGGTTCGTCTGCTAATAGCCCAAAGAAGGTATTTAGCATCGAGTTAATCCGTTGGGGTGGTAAAAATTTTCCTGTGGGAACCATCATTCCTTTGGAAAATAGCCAAGTTACGGAAACGTTACTTTGGTAAGCGCTAATTTGGTTCAGGTGTCGGAAACTGAGCAAGTCATGCTTGAGGGCTACATCTAAAAGAGTTGTTAAGCGTTCTAAGTTGCGAACTAAAGAACCAAAGCCGGTAAAAACAAGGGGAGATTGCAGAGAAGCGGCGTCACCGATCGCTAATAATCGATCGAAAGCAACTTTGCGATCGCCATTTCTCACACTAAAATATCCCGGTATATATCCAAATGTCGGTTTTTTCCACACCAGCTTATCCATATCGCAGCGTCGATACTCTGGCAAAATCGTGAAGAAGTCCTCGTACATTTCCAGCAGCGAACCGGGATTTTGCCGATTTACTTCGTGGTAGTGAAATAAATAAATCGTCAATTCTTCACCGGCTCCGGGAAATAATTCCCAAATCAACTGTCTTCCCCGCGAAATATCTCCGTGGCTGTTGAGAACGTCGCCATACTGCGAATCCCACGCCCCTGGCTCAAATCCACCATCAATTACTGCTCCCACCGTTGGACAAACACTGTCAAAAGCCCGACCGCCATTTAATTGCCAAGCGATCGGCGAAGCAGTTCCCATCGCATCCACCAGCACTCGCCCACTAACTTGCTTTTCAGTTTGACTGGGTAAATCCTTGACATTAATTACTACTTGTGTATTACTAATATCTGCCCGGATAAACTCTGTCTCATCCCAGATTTCACCGCCAGCGGCTTTGAGCTTTTGTCCGCATAATTGCAGCCATTTATCGGAATCCAAGGCTACATTTAGCACAGTGGGAGTGTGCAGTATAGGCGATCGCAATTTCTCCGGATTATTACCATCAAAAAACTTATTAAATCCGTCTTTGTACTCTCGTGCAATGATAGATTCCACCTCAGCGGGAGTCACCAAACCCAGATTAATCAAGCTTTGAATTTCATCACGGGAAATATTCCATTCCCGATTCATCCTTCCAAAAGGCAATCTCTCCACTAACAACACCTTATACCCCAATTGCGCCATCACCGCCGCATGAATCGCCCCTAAAGCGCCGCCGATGTAGATCAAATCGTAGGTAGGAGAGGAGGAGGGGGAGAGGGGGAAAGAATTACTATTTTTCTCCTTGTCCCCTTGTCCCCTTGTCTCCCTGTCCCCAAGTCTGTCCTCAAAGATTACCTGACGCGGTTGCTTGGGATTACGCACACCTTCGCGCCATCGTTGTTCCCACCAGTAAGCGCGTTGCAGGTCATATTCACCTTTGGGCATTTTCTGGAAATACTTGACGGTGAGAGGATAATAAGGCGCTAGCGCTTCAAAAATTGATTGTTTGGATAAATCAATTGGTGGCGGTTCCGGGTAATGGTGGGGAAAGCGGCTTCTGATTTGATTAGTCAGGCTTTGTAAGATTTTCCTTTCATGAGGGAAAGGCTTATCTCCCCAACGGAAAGCTTTTAAATACGTGGTTCGCTGTACCGACCAGACAAATACAGAAATTTCTGTAAATAATTTTTCGGTAATTGTCACCTCATCAGTTGTAGTATGTGGAATCTTTAAACGGAAACCTGAGGGGGTGAGTACTTTTTCCCCAGTATCTAGTTCAAAATCTGCTTGCAACCACTCGCGTACAGCCGTTGTATCCGGAGTGGGAATTTCTAAATAAAGTATTTGTTTCATTTTTCTGACATTTCCGATGAATCTACTCATTAAGACAGATTTAAGAAAGGAAGCAATTAAGGTAAACTCCGCCCTATCGGTCGAATAAATATTCAGTGAAGAAACTTTAATAGTTTGTCAAATTCGTTCTTCATTTTGTAATTATCTGTAAACGCACGCCATGAATTATCCCATCCCACACAGTCCCCAAGAAATTGTTAATTTACGACAAAACCCCGTTGATGAAGAATTAGTTGCAGCTGCGATCGCCGGAGTAATTAAAATTGTCCGCTCTCAAGGTCAATCTTTGGAAGAATTAACAGCTCAGGTGTTAGCAGATGACCAAATGCTGGATAAGCAACAACGACGCTGGTTGAGTCAAGTAGTCGCCCAAGCTTGGGAAACTATCTCATAAAAGATAGCGCTTGCCGATTTCTTCACCGATCTTAAAGATTTTAGTAGTTAGGCTGCCCCTTGTGTAAGCCTTTTCCCAAATTGCCGCTTAACCTATGTGGGTATGGGAGTGTTAAATGTTTGTCTGGGATTGGCAATTTGGCTACTGTAAAGTTGGAATGAGGGTAATGGGTAATTGGTAATGGGTAATTGGTAATGGGTAATTGGTGATTGGGCAATGGGCATCGGGCATCGGTAATAATTCTTTCCCATTACCATTCCCCATGCCCCATGCCCCATGCCCCATTCCCCATTACCCTCAACTAGAAGCATTCAGCGCTACTTCAGCTTGTGAATGCAATAACAAACCATATTCCAACCCTTCCACCACCGCATGATAGGAAGCCTCCAAAATGTTGGTAGAAACTCCTACAGTTGTCCAGCGTTGATGACTATTGCGCGATTCCACCAAAACGCGGGTTTTCGCTGCTGTACCCGTATGTCCGTTAAGAATCCGCACTTTGTAATCTGTCAATTCAAAAGCGGCAATTTGCGGATAGAAGTTGACCAAAGCTTTGCGTAACGCTGCATCCAAAGCCGCAACCGGTCCGTTACCTTCCGCAGCTTCGAGAATATCCTTATCGTTGACAGTTACTTTCACAGTCGCTAAAGCACTGGTACTTTCTTTTCCTTCCACTAAGTCACAGTGTACTTGAAACCCTTTAATTTCAAAAAATAAAGGACGTTTTTCCAAACCTTCGCGCATCAGCAACTCAAAACTTGCCTCCGCTGCTTCAAATTGATATCCTTCACTCTCCAAATCTTTCAAGCGTTGGAGAATTTCCCGTGCTTGTGGATTTTGCTTATCTAGTTCAATCCCAAAACTGCGGGCTTTTGCCAAAACGTTACTCAGTCCAGCTTGTTCGGAAATGACAATGCGGCGACGATTACCAATTTGTTCTGGCTGAATGTGTTCATAAGTTAAGGGATTGCGTTCTACCGCTGAAACATGGATACCACCTTTATGGGCAAATGCCGATCGCCCGACAAAAGGGGCATGTTCATCAGGTGCAAGATTGACAACTTCGCTGACAAAGCGACTAGCTTCTGTTAGCTTAGATAGCTGGTTTTCTTGTATACAGCTATAACCTAGCTTGAGTTGCAAATTCGGAATCAAAGAACACAAATTAGCATTACCGCAGCGTTCACCATAACCGTTAATTGTACCTTGCACCATCCTTGCCCCTGCCATAACAGCAGCTAAGGCGTTAGCAACTGCCGTATCTGAATCATTATGAGTGTGAATGCCAATTTGGGGAATTGGGAATTGGTAATTGGGGAGGCAGTGCCTCCGCAACGCACTGCCTCCCCCATGCCCCATGACGGCAGGTGCTACAACGTTTGTGACCTCCGCAACGCACTGCCTCCCCCATGCCCTATTCGCCATTACCACATCTTGAACAATTTGGCTAATTTCGTGTGGTAAAGTTCCGCCATTAGTATCGCAGAGGACGAGCCATTCAGCACCAGCCGTAGCTGCTGCCTCTAATGTCTGTAAAGCGTATTCCCGATTGTGTTTGTAGCCATCAAACCAGTGTTCCGCATCGTATATAACGCGACGACCAGAAGCGCGAAGATACTCAATCGTGTCGCGAATCATCGCTAAATTTTCTGCTAAACTTGTCTTCAGACCTTCTGTGACGTGTAAATCCCAAGACTTACCAAAAATTGTCACCCAGCGAGTACCAGCAGCAAGAATGGCTTGCAACATTGGCTCATCTGCCGCATTGGTGTTCGGTCTTCTGGTCGAGCAAAATGCAACAATTTCTGCTACTTTTAGCGGATCTTCTTGTAATTGCCAGAAAAACTGTACATCCTTTGGATTTGCTCCGGGCCATCCTCCTTCAATAAAGGGTACACCAAGCCGATCCAACCTGCGAGCAATGCGTAGTTTATCTTCTATAGACACTGATAGCCCTTCGCGTTGAGTGCCATCCCGTAGCGTGGTGTCATAGATCCAAAGTGGGGGTGAGGGATTTTCGGTCATAAAAGTACAATAGAGACAACTTTCAAAGCGATGTGCCAATATACAACAAAAAGCCAGTTCGGAAATTTGAGCAATGCCTAAGGTACTAGCTCAAGGTAAAACAATTGAGTGCGAGAAGAAAGCAAACTTACGCAAAGTTTTGCTGCACAATGGTATTGACCTCTACAATGGCGGCGCATCATTCATAAACTGTCGGGGTATTGGCAGTTGTGGTACTTGTGCCGTCAAAGTAGAACCAGAAGTGTCAGCGGCTAATTGGCGTGACAATGCGAGGCGATCGCTTCCTCCCCATTCTCCTACATCAAACCTACTTAAGCTCATCCCACCCCGCGCGTGGAGTGGGATGAGAGCGGGCATGGGGAATGGGGCATGGGGCATGGGAAAGAATGCCAATGCCCAATGCGATAGGGCCCCAAGTCGGCGGGCGACGGTTCATCCCACCCCGCGCGTGGAGTGGGCTTTCCCGCCGGCTTTCTGTAAGAAAAGCCAAACTCAGGTTTTAGGGGATGTGAAAGTAACAAAATTTGATGGGTTTTGGGGACAAGGTTCTCAAATAGTGTGGACAGCAGAAGGTTAAAAAGGAGATAAAAACATGGGTAGATGGACACCGCTAATTCTTATGGCTGGAGGCTTGGCAATTTTGCTAGGTACATTGTTAGGTATAAACTTTCCTATGGGTGGACAAAATGCAAGCGCTCCACCTGTCAGGGGTAGATCCGAAGTCTTACCTGCCAATCTTAATGTTAATAGCAGTGGCACGAGAAATCAGGGCGAAAATCGCAACAGCGTTGCTCAGAATAACTCTCAAGAGTCAACTAGCGAAAATAATCAAGAGCAAACCGATAACACTCCAGACCCAACCCCTGATAATTCTCAATCACCCGACCAATCAACTGATACAAATTCCGGCGGACCAGTTCGCGCTTTATGGTAGGAACTACAAGGCGCGATTTGGGAATTGGGAATTGGTAATTGGGCATGGGGCATTGGGGATTGGGCATTGGGCATTGGGAATTGGTAATTGGTAATTGGTAATTGAGAATTGGTAATTGGTAACGTATTTTTTCCCATTACCCATTCCCCATGCCCCATGACGGCAGGTGCTCCACTTGGGGAGACCCCAAGACCGCACTGCCTCCCCCATGCCCCATGCCCCATTACCCATTACCCATTCCCCATTCCCCATTCCCCGTGTTTGTTCAGAGTTATGAGTTGTTAGTATCTAAGAACTAATAACTAATGATTAATAACTAATGAATAATGACGTTTTAATTATCGGTGGCGGCGTTATTGGTTTAGCGATCGCCATTGAACTAAAATTGCGAAGTTGCAATGTTACCGTACTTTGCCGCGACTTTAAAGCTGCCGCCACCCACGCAGCTGCCGGGATGTTAGCACCAGATGCCGAAAACATCTCAGGTGAGGCGATGCAGTCTTTGTGTAGGCGATCGCGTCGTTTATATCCCGACTGGACACGCAAACTAGAAGACCTTACAGGCTTAAATACTGGTTACTCATCTTGCGGCATTTTAGCACCGATTTATGGGGAAGGGGGACTCCTTGGAGACAAGGAGACAAGGAGACAAGGGGGACGACTTGGGGGACAAGGAGGACGACTTGGGGGACAAGGGGGACGACTTGGAGGACAAGGAGGACGACTTGGGGAATTTTCACCTTATCTTCCCCACTCCCTACTCCCTAATCCCTACTCCCCCTCCTCCCAGGCTTACTGGTTAGATAAAGAAGCAATTCATCAATATCAGCCGGGATTGGCAGATGAAGTAGTTGGTGGCTGGTGGTATCCTGAAGATGGGCAAGTAGATAATAGAGCTTTAGCGCGGGTATTGTGGACAGCAGCAGAGTCCCTCGGCGTTGAACTCAAAGAAGGCGTTACAGTTGAAGCTATTGAACAGCAGCAAGGGCAAGTTTTAGGCGTACAAACTAACGCTCTTGCGATTCGTGCTGAACAGTATGTTTTAGCCGGGGGTGCTTGGTCGAATGAATTGTTACCCTTACCCGTGCGTCCGAAAAAAGGGCAAATGCTGAGTTTGCGATCGCCAGAATTTACTTCAGAATTGCCTTTAAAACGGATTTTGTATGGACAAGATATTTACATCGTACCAAGGCGCGACAGACGGATTATTTTAGGCGCAACTAGCGAAGATGTTGGCTTCACTCCTCACAACACCCCAGCTAGCATATCATACTTGCTACAAGCAGCTATCCGCCTATATCCGCAATTACAAGATTATCCGATTGAGGAATTATGGTGGGGATTTCGCCCTGCTACCCCCGATGAATTACCTATTCTTGGCACTAGTCACTGTAAAAATTTAACTTTAGCTATTGGTCATTACCGTAATGGTATTCTGCTCGCGCCGATAACAGCGACATTGATAGCCGATTTAATTTGCGAACAAAAATCAGATTCCCTACTAACTCATTTCAACTATTCGCGATTTCTCGCTAAGTCATCTACTACCATGCTTACTCATTCTGCGAATTCTTGTGCTGTGGGAGATATAAACGGGAAAACCGCGTTACCGAATATGGGCGGGGAAACCCCGCCCCTACGGGATTCACCTTTGATAATTGCTGGCAAAACTTTTCAATCTCGGTTGATGACGGGAACTGGTAAATATCGCAGCGTTGAGGAAATGCAACAAAGTATCATCGCTAGCGGTTGCCAAATTGTGACTGTCGCGGTGCGACGAGTACAAACTAAAGCACCGGGACATGAAAATTTAGCGGAAGCACTCGATTGGACAAAAATCTGGATGTTGCCGAATACCGCAGGTTGTCAAACCGCAGAAGAGGCGATTCGCGTTGCCCGTTTGGGACGGGAAATGGCAAAGCTATTAGGACAGGAAGATAATAATTTTGTCAAGTTGGAAGTGATACCCGATGCGAAATATTTACTTCCAGATCCAATCGGGACGCTGCAAGCGGCAGAACAACTGGTGAAAGAAGGTTTTGCTGTATTGCCTTATATCAATGCTGACCCAATGTTAGCGAAACGTTTGGAAGAAGTCGGTTGTGCAACTGTAATGCCTTTAGCATCGCCGATTGGATCTGGACAAGGACTGAAAACAACGGCGAATATTCAGATCATTATTGAAAATGCTGGTGTGCCGGTGGTGGTGGATGCGGGAATTGGATCGCCGTCAGAGGCAGCGCAGGCGATGGAAATGGGCGCAGATGCTTTGTTGATTAATAGCGCGATCGCTTTATCTCAAAACCCCGCAGCAATGGCGCAGGCGATGAATATGGCTACATACGCCGGTCGTCTGGCATACCTTGCCGGCAGAATGCCCATTAAAAATTATGCCAGCGCTAGTTCACCCCTTCAGGGGACAATCACTAGCTAGGGACGCTTGGGTTGGGGCGAGTCCGCAGCTCGCTTTTAGGTGGCACAAGCGTTCGTTTAATAGATCCAAGGGTATCCCACGACAACCTTCATGATGAAGGAATCGTCTCACATAAGGCGCTGGGTTATTGCAGGGGAGAGACAAATTAATTTCCCCACAAGAATGCAAAACTCATAAGTATAAGAGAAATAAGAATTATTAAGAAATGTAAAGATTTATGTCGAAAGTGAAAAGTAAAATCTTCAGCTTCTGTAACATTAAATAAACAAACACAAAGTAGGAATCAATTCATGCCGTACACAACAGAAGAAGGCGGTCGTCTGAATAATTTTGCCCGTGAACCAAAGGTATATCAAGCGGAACCTCTCAACGACGGACAAAAGCGCAACTATATTTTTCTGGGAATTGCCGCTACAGTTTTGGTTGGGGGCTTGATTTTCGTAGCCTTCTCTGTTTCTGGTGTGGCTTGATAAACGGTTTTTTGATTTTTTCCTTTGCGTGTTGAAGCTCATTTAATTGAGCGATCGCCTACATTTTGAGCTTGCATAAATGAAGTTGCAAGCGGACTCTACACAAAACTTAATTTTTACACTTTTTCGGGTTCCCAATTTTTGAGGAACCTAATTTTTTCGGGAAAGAGTACTTGACATAAAGACAAAATCATGGATTTAACAAGAGCGATCGCTCTTGTAAGGAAATATCTTCAGCGAAATCAAGTATTAGCGAAGATAAACTTTCTTGCGGAAGCTTTGAGAAATTCAGCTAACAAATAGCTTCGAGTGTAGTTTGTTGTTGTAGCAGTCGCAGCAATTGCTTGATTTACTCGATACCCTTGGGAAGTGCAGCACAAAGGAAAAGTCTTTTTGAATAGCATCGTGCAGGTAATATTTTTCTTCTTCGATCGCAGCTTTTAAGTAACTCGGAAAGAAAAATTCAATTGGCTTGAAGAAATATAAATTATTTGTAGGGTGTGTTGTGCAAGAGCGCAACTTCCTGTCAAGAATTCAAGGTGCGATCTTCCGTTCGGCATAACACAACGGCAATATTGCAGGAGGAATATCCACACTGCAACAAGCCGGACCCTACACTACATTTAAATTTCTTAACTTTACATTTGTTAAATTACATACTTGCTAACAAAAGTCTAAATACAATACGTCGGGTTTTTCAGTTGTCGGGAGGATGCTACTTTAACCTCTTACCAGTGCTAACATTATCTATAATTCATAGCTGAGAATTTATTGAATGCGTAAATTAGAGTAAATTTCCTATTAGCTAAGTATATTTTTATACTTTATTTTAGTTTTGATTGGAGAGAAGACATCGGTAATAATTCTTTCCCTCTTTCCCAATCATAAGCAGGTGCTACAACGCTTGGAACCCCACGCCAGTCGCCGAGGGCGTTCGTGACCTCCCAACGGGAGAGCGACTACGAATAGACGGTACAGGCAACCGCGCCCGTGGACTCACCGCACAGCGCTGGCGATCGCAACGCACTGCCTCCCCTTTTCCCCTCTTCAAATTCCCTAATCCCCAGTCCCCAATCCCTAATCCCTAGTTCCCGATTTATCCTGAACAGAGTCACAACCGCTTGAAAATCATAGTCATAGCTAGACTTTTAGGCTGCTTGCATAGACTCCACCCCGTAAGGAGTGGACAGTGCTAAAAACGGTCTTTGCCGCAAGGAACTGTCTGTGATGTAAACTGTGTTTTGGCTATGACGCCTCGATGAGCGTGAATGATACTGCACACACCAATAATTCAGCCTGGAATCGGCAAGTATATCACCGTCTGAAACTTGCCCTTAGTCTTCGCTTGCGACGACAAATCTTTTTGGCAGTATGTGATGATTTAAACCTGAGAAATCAGGTTGCAGCTCGTTTGCATTCAACTTTGGCTTATCCGGTTGGACAAGTACTGTATCAGCCATTAGATTGGCAAGAAAGCAGCACACCAGCTTATCCGCGATTAGTGACATTACGGTTGAATTTGAGCGACCCCAATTTGATCGCGCAAATAAATCAATGGTTAACTAATTATCCACCGCCACTTGTTGGAGCGTCAAAAGACTCACCGGGACGACCTTTGCCAATTCCGGCATTTCAAATTGTCGGAGTAGAGCAGTTAACCAGGCAACCAGTAGCAACACAACGTTTATTTTTACATTATCTGCGCTTAACCGAGCAGCATTTATCTCTCCAAGAATCGAATCGATTCTTAGAATCGAGTTTGTTATTGTGGGTACCGCGTCCTTGGTTACACGCTATCCAGCAGTCAGCACCGCAATTTTGGCGTTGTCGTACTGGTGTATTTATGTTTGCCGGCGAACCCACCCCGACGACGCAAAACCAAACTTCTCCAGAACGTTTATCGAGTTCGAGAAATTTGGATTTAGTCAGTTTTGAGGATGCGATTGTAGAAGAATCAGTTACGCAAAGAGAAATCACAGAAGCTGCTGACAACAATTTAAATTTCCCGGAAGATTTCGATTTTCAGACAGAAACCCCAGTTAGTCGCGGACATAAACCACCAGAAGTTCCTCAACCAAAATCGGAATTATTCATTGCTGCGACCCCCAAGGAAGAGACAGCTACATCCAGCCAAAGTGATATTTCATTGCCGCCGAGTTTGCCTCATGTTAGCAAAGAGTTAAGCGAGTTAGTACTGGCAACAATTAATCATGAAATCGCTCAAGAAGATGATACTTTGCAACCGCAGCAAATGCTTTTGGAAATTGAGGAATTACACTCACGACCAGAAGCGAATGAGGAACTAGCAGCAGCTTATCATCGCTTAGGAAATTTATATCGGATTCGCATTGAGCAAGGACAGTCAACGTTAGAAAACTTGATGGTAGCAATTGTTGCTTATCAGGAGGCTATTACTCATGACGAAACTTCACCCCAAGTACCAGATATATTAAATGACTTAGGTACACTTTATTGGATGCTGTACCGCACACCTCCCAATTCTGAGGAGGGACAAGCTTATATAGAACAGGGAATTAAATTTTATCAGTTAGCTTTAAACATGATTGCGCCCCAAACACACCCGGATACTTATGCGCGGGTGCAAAATAATTTGGGGACAGCTTATGGTGATTTAGCTCGTTTTTCTAATCCCTCAGAAAGTTGGATGCAAGCGGTTTCAGCTTACAACGAGGCTTTGCGCTATCGTACAGCAGAAATGGAGCCGTTGAAGTATGCTGCTTGTCAGAATAATTTAGGTACTGCTTATTGGCATTTGGCGCAATATAATCAACCAGTATTGCATTTGAAGAAGGCGATCGCATCTTACAACGAAGCGTTAGCTCTTTACAGCAGCGACAACGAACCGCTTAAATATGGGATGATTCAAAATAACATCGGCACTGCTAACTGGAATCTAGCACAATATGAAAATCCGGCGGAAAATTTGCAACAGGCGATCGATGCCTACTCTGAAGCTTTAAAATATCGTACACCCGCTAACGTTCCCACAGCAGCTGCTGCTACCCAAAATAATCTTGGTACCGCTTATTGGCATTTGGCAAATTTATCTCAAACTACAAGAGACGCACGGCACAAGTTTCTTAAACTTTGCATCACTGCATACGAAGAAGCCCTTGCGCTTGCTCATTCACTGAATGGTGTACCTCTCAGTTTTGATATCTTTGCTGCTCACAATAACTTAGGACTAGCACATTATCAACTAGCAACAGACCAGTATTTTGATTGCGACAAAGCAACTCGTTCTCAACAGCTAGAAGCAGCGTTAGATAATCATTTGCAAGCTTTAAATGGCTTGAGCAAACAACCAGAAGCTTATCAAACAACCTTCAATTATGTGGTAAAAACAGTTCGTGCATTCCACAATGAATTAGGAATACAAGGACAAAATCTTGCCTTATCTAAAGTTCCAGGTCAGTTGTTGCCAGAAATTTTATCAAAGTTGTAAATTGGTAATTGGTAATTGGGCATGGGGCATTGGGCATTGGGCATTGGGCAATGGGCATTGGGCATTGGGCATTGAGAATCGGATAAATTCTTCCTTGTCTCCTTGTCTCCTTGTCTCCTTGCCCGATGCCCGATGCCCGATGCCCCATTCCCCATTACCCACTACCAGTTTCCCATTCTTCATTACTATCTGAATTGATAGCAGAAAATAGTGATGAATAATCAGCAGTAGCTAATGACATTTTCATCGCCATTTGCAAAATTTCCCGCACACCTTCGATACTGCTGACATTCAAACCGACTGATTTTGCTTCATCGATAAATAAATCTGTGTCTTTAAGTAGATGCTTTGTCGGAAAATTCGGATTGGCATAATTGCCATCTAGCATCCGTTGCAGCTTTTCGTCAAATGTTGGCGCGTATAGAGGACTGTCTCGCAGTATTTGCATAAACAAGTCCACATCGACACCGTAACGCTGAACGAAACCGAGACTCACAGCAAAGCTGGTAGTTAAAGAAGCAATTAGTTGATTTAGCGCTAATTTGAGTGCAGAAGCACATCCCACCGAACCTACATGTATAGGTTCTGAACCAAAATGTTGCAATAACTGTAAATAGCGTTGATATTGATCGCGGTAAGCGCCTACCATGACAATTAGTTTGCCATCTGTTGCTTCGGGGATGCTACCTAAAACTGGTGCTTCTAAATACTCACCACCTGCGTTAACTACCGAATCTCTAATCTCTTTGCTTTCAGAAGGAGTAATTGTCCCCATTTGAATGACGGTGCGCCCAGCCAGAGTTCGCCAAGAAGTATCCGAAAGCAGTACACTATAAATTGCTCCGGCGTTAGTCAGCATGAGAATTACACAATCAGCAGCGCGAATTGCGTGCCGGGGATGCGCTGCAATTTCAGCGCCAGCTGCTTGTAATGGTGCTAATTTTTCTGGGGTGCGGTTGTAGGCGATTAGCTGTATATTTGCTGCTAATAACCTTTGAGCCATAGGTAGCCCCATTAATCCAGTTCCCAGAAATGCCACCTTCATTATTATTCTTCCTTTCGCACACGCGATCGCTTTTCAATAAAACCGAAAGCTAATAGCTATTAGCTATTAGCTGATTTCCCGATAAGCTTGAAGATACTCAAGCTTCAGTTAAGATGATTAGCCACCAGCAGCAAAAGTAGCCATAATCAAAACTGAAAGTAAAATACCGGGGGTAAGTAGTGTCACTAGCATTAACAGGTCATGAGTAGACATAATTTTTACTTGTTGAATGTTTTTGTCTTAACTGCAATCACTGTTATGGTAGACTATCTATCCAAAAGGCTGTATTAATATAGTTTTAACTTTTTAGATTTATTAGGGAATTGGGCATTGGGAATTGGGAACGTGGTAATTGGGCATAGGTAATAGAAAAAAATTGTCCCCCTTGTCTCCCTTGTCTCCTTGTCTCCTTGTCTCCTTGTCTCCTTGTCTCCCTTGTCCCTAGTCCCCATTCCCCAGTCCCTTCAATGGTTGAGAAATTTCTGCTTGTGTGAGTCCTTTACTTTGAACTAAGACACCAAAGCCACCCAATCCCATAGGATCTAAAAGCTGGTGTAGTGCATCCCGTCGTTGCAGCATCTGGGAAATTGGTTGCTGTTGATAAGAGAGGTTGGCGATGCGTAAACCTAACCCCAAAGCCATCAAAAACAATCCCTGCTGGGTAAAACCGACTTTTTGCAAACCAGAGCGATCGCCCGATTTTTCCAAAGCGGTAAAATCAACATGAGCCGTGATGTCTTGTCGTCCAATGTTTATATAAGGGTTGTTATGGTGTCGATGCTGATAGTAACACTGTAAAGTTCCTTGCGATCGCCTGGGGTTATAGTAACGATTGGCAGGATAGCCATAATCTATTGTTAACAGATACCCGCGCTTCAATCGGTCTGCCACTATACTCAGCCAGTCTACTGCCGCTAAATTAATTTCACTGCGGTAGCCATCTGCATAAGCACTTTGGGCAAAATCTATTCCTAATAAATCAAAATATTCAGCTATCTTCGGTGATGAAACTTCGCCAATTACCTCGACAAATGGGGAAGTGGGGGATGAGGGGGATGAGGGAGACAAGGGGGATGAGGGAGACAAGGGGGATGAGGGAGATGAAAAAGAAATTCCCCCAAGTCGTCCTCCACGCCCGGCGTCTTTGTCACCTTGTCCTCCTTGTCCTCCTTGTCCTCCTTGTCCCCTTGTCTCCTTGTCTCCTTGTCCCCTTGTCTCCTTGTCGTCCCCCGATCCCCGCGTTGTTACATAAATTTCTCGCAGTTGCCCTGCTTCTAAGGTAAACTGATGCACTGGCAAGGCATCCACTAATTCGTTAGAAAAAAAGCAGCCAGTGATTGATAATGGCGGTATATCCTCTAAATTGCACCAGCGTAAAGGAAAATCTTGCAAGCGTTGCTGTTGTTCTTGTCTTAAGGCAAGAGACTTCTCTACAATTACATACTCTAATGAGGCAAAAAAGTCAGCAAGTTCCCGTCTTGGCGCTTTGCGTCGTTCGCGTAGCGTCTCCGACAGGAGATGGGAAACTTGCTGACCCGAAGGGTCAAGGTATTGCTGTTGTAAATAGTTAAGAATATCTGCTGCTAACAATCCTTGACCTGCTCCCATTTCTACTAGAGTAAATGGTTTTGGTCGCCCTAAAATCTCCCACATCTGAACAAATTGTTCAGCTAGCAATTCGCCAAAGTCACTACCAAGGTGAACGGAGGTGAAAAAATCACCTTGTTTTCCCAGGTTCACTGCTTTGGTGGAATAATAGCCGTGTTCTGGATGATACAGCGCTATGTCCATATATTCGGCAAAAGTAATTCGCCGATGGGGACTTGAGGCAATGCGCGAGCTGATAATTTCACACAACGCTGGATTAGAATCCATAGTGGGGTTTGGGGATTAATTGAGCGATGAATCGCTCACTACGTAGTATCTATTTTTTCTTGGGATAAAAATTCGGGAGTTCAACAGATGCTAATGACTTTCGCTTTTTGGGTGGACGCTGGGGATAAACCACCGGTGAGGGGGAGTTGGTATCAGCGGTGTAATCTGTCAATGGTTCTTGGGAAAAATTATTTGCCTGTAATTCCAATGGGTTAAATGGTGTCACTTCTGACCAGTAATCTTCTGGTTCTTCAGCCGTAGTTTCGGTAAGGGGTAAACTTGATGACATTGGTGATGCATCCCGAAGCGGAGAATGTCTTTCTACAAAGGCATTCTGAGGATTTATTGTTTTTTCATCGTTTGAAATTGGTGTGGCGATCGCTTCCCATATCGGCGGAATCGGCTGAGTTTTTTCTGTATCTTTTTTATCAGCTGGTTTTGCCGCGAAAAACATTTGGATGACATCATCCAGCTGCTCGTCTATATTATTTGATGAAGGTGTGGTGTGGGGTGCGATTGGTTCATCATCAATTGAGCGCGATTCTTTTTCGGTGTTTACGTCGATGGTTGCTGGTTGTGAAGTTGAGAATTCCCAGGTAGATGAAGTAGAATCAGATCGTTCGCTTGTGTCTGAGCGTGATAATAAAGATTCTCCCCACGGATAATTTAGCTCGTTAGTCAAAGAATCTATCTGTGCCGACCAAGGTTTAATCGGCTCGGCGTTAGAGAATGAAGACGAAGCCTGTTTAGAGTTTCTTGGTTGGCAAATGTTGATGTCGTCTGACTTATTGGCGCTATCATCATTTGAATCATAGCTGGGGACAGGACTTTCCAAACACTTTTCCAAAGCTGCTTTAAATTGCAGAGTTTGGCGCTGTTGTCGCATTAACCGACTGCGTAACTCTCGACAAGTAGTTTCTGATTGTAATATCTGGTGAGACTGTTCGTTGTAGCTAGTTTGAATTTTGGCACATTCCCGCTCTAACTGGGCAAGCCGTTGTTGGCTAATTTCTAGCTGTGATTTATAATTTTCGATTAAACTTTCCTGACGTTGAACAGTTTGGACGGCAGTTTCTAACTGTTGGAATAAAGACTTTATTTGCTCGCCTGCTGCGGATAGTTCCTGAGTTTGTTGCCCAAGCATCGATTCGGCAACGCTTGAGCGCTTTTTTTGCCACTGCAATGCTTTTTCTGACTCAGATAAGTCAGCTTTTAACACCTCCACCTGTTCATACAAGTTGGTGTTAGCCCTCCGCAATTCTTCATTCAATTCCAGCAGCTTCTTGAATTCGTCATCAATCAGTGCTTGTTTTTCGCTGTCCGGTTCTGCCACCCAATCTTGCGAGGAAGCGGGTATTCTCGACTCCGACGCACTACTAGCTTGGGCTTCGGGTAACTTGTCTTCTGCTGGCATCAAAAGTGGCAATTTCATCATTGCCATGTTGTTATTGGGCAAAACTGAATAAAAGGGACAATTCCCCGGATCTGATTGTGGCGAATTTGTCAAATTTTCTGATTCAATAAAAGTCCCGTTATCTATGTTGTCCGCTTGATTCATTACTCTCCACCACCCAGCAGCTTCAAACTGTTCAGCACTAACACAGTATAATTACTCATGTATACTGTCTGATCCAAGTTTACTTTAGAAGACAAGTGCAGCTCTCCCAAACACTCCTTCATTTGTCATCAATCTATGTTATTTATTTTCCCGTATGAGGGCGCTGATGACGTTATAACATTTTGAATTAGAGATAGGAAATTATTAATGATTGCAGCTTGTGAAGATAGGCAGAATACCTGTTCAGTGCGGCAATTAAACAAAATCCTATTATTAAGAATATTTAAGTAGAGACGTTCTTTGTTACATATTGTAGAGACGTTCCGGTGGAACGTCTCTACGTCAGGGTAGCCAGCTGGGGTGAAATCCGGTTAAGGGAAGTGGTTCTGGTTTGATTTCGGCAGTTGTTCCGGCATCGGTGATAGGTAACAGAGGCATTAACCATAAACTACTAGTGGCGATCGCTTCTCCGTCATCGCTTCTCAAAGTGTTTCCCGGTGATGGGGGAATGTTCGGATCTTCAGGCACTACTTGGTCAAATAACAATCCTAAACCATCCGGTGCTAAACTCATTTCGACATTTCGTTGATCGGGGGGTAACACGAACAGTGGTTTCTGTTGCGCCGTTTTTAGGTCAATTGCAACTAAATATGGCTGTTCTTGATATACTTCTCCTCCTTGTAATAGCTGTGTTACCAAGCAATATAAAGTGGGTGAGGCAGTATCAAACTGACACTGAACAATTGAACCTGTAGTTTTTAACAGCAGTTTGTTGACACCTTGATTTGTGACTAAAAACAAATCTCGCGTGTAATCTGTATTAAACTTGACCATTGCCGCTTGAGAACCGTCTTTAGAAAAAGCTTGCACCAAGCCAAATTGTGGGAAAAAAGCTAGGGGTTTACTACCATCTGTTTTTAAAGGTAAAATCGCTGTTCCCTCTCCTTGGGCAACTGCTACAGATTGACTATCTGGGGTAATCGTAAAATCCCCTCCTGGCGGACTTTGCACGCGCTTCAGGTTTGGTTTTTCTCCTGGTTTAGTGTTTGCTGGCATAAACCACAGCCCAAAGTCACCAGGACTAGCTTTATTTCCTCGCTGAATGGCAATTGTTTGTCCATCCTGAGATATGTCAAATTTTAAGTTTTGAAAGTCTTTATTATCTAATATTAGGTCAACTTTTCCTGCTGGTTCAGCTTGTTTTTTCGGTTGTAAAGAAATGCCTGTAGTTACTGTATATAGCTGCGCCGAAAGTAAGTCTTGACTTGATGATGTGCGAGCAGAAAATATAATTTTGTCTCCTTCTGGAAATGGCTTATAGTCCATCACTACCAAATCTTTGGGAGTCAGTATTTTGTTTTGGTCTTGAGTCAAATTATAAAGAACTAATCGTCCCTTTTCTTCTTTGTCTGCTCCTATATAAAGCATAATGCGATCGCGTGTGCGAAAGTTACCTACAAAAGGTGCGTTCGTCCGTTTTTTTCCTTCTTTTTCCGCAAACTTATCTTTTGCACCTTGTAACTGCACTTTATAAGTTGTGCCATAAGGCGCTGGTGTCAAAAGCGTATAAAACATTTTCCGCCCTGCCCAACTAAATTTACCTCCTACTAGGGGAGGGTCAATTTTCAAGTTTTGCTCAACGCTTTTTGTGTCCATTGGGCGACTAAAAGAAAGGGCAAAACGGTTATATTCTGCCCCAATTTTTTGATTCTCCCAATTGGAATTAGTTAAAGATAAATCTTTTGTCTCAGTTTCTTGATGTTGCCAGGTAAAGTCTCGCACACGAGATGTTACCACGTCTCCTTGCAATATCATTACTCCTATCACGAAACAGAGTAGGAGCATTAGCGCGATCGCCGCACGATCTAGGGGTTGGATAGAGGCTTTAAAATTGGTCATTGGATAGTGGATAGTGGGTAGTGGATAGTGGGTAGTGGAATTTGGATAGTGGAATTTGGATAGTGGATAGTAAATAGTCGATAGTGGATAGTGGAATTTGGATAGTAATTAGCAACTAACAACTAACAACTCACAACTCACAACTAACAACTCACAATTCACAACTAACCACTCACAACTAACCACCAACAAATAACAATTAACCACTAACAACCAACAAATAACTAATAACTATATGGATCTTTTGGTTGGGGAATTTTTTTAATGGAACTGGCAGCGATGGTGAGCTGGCGTTTGCCGGACAGAGTTTCTGTTGCCATTTGTCCTTCTACTTCTAGCCAGGTATCAGGTGTGTATTGTTCGCTATTTGGAGTTAATTTTACGGGTAATCCTACAGGATAAGCGTCTGCGGCACAGCAAGTTAGAACAAATTTACCTAAGAACAAATAATCTTTTTGTAAATTTGGCGGGTGAATCACAAATCCCTGCACTTTGGCTTTTTGTCCTGAATATTTATCTGGTTCTGGATAAACATTAAGTTCGCGTACCCAGTCTACAAGCGATCGCTTCTCTGGAGGAGTGGAAGCACGAAATGCTTGGGGTTTGATGCGGGCTGTTCCCAAGAAATCAGTAACATCTCGTTGCAGTGCTTTGTCACTAGCAAAGACTCGCGGTGTAAAAATTAATCCGAGAATTGCCGCTGTTAATACCAAAGCACTACCCCAAGCAGGGGGAAATAAATTTACATGTTCGGCACTGGGTATAATATCACGCCGTCGTCGCCGCCACAGTTCTTGCGCTCTGAAAAAAGCGACAATTAGCAAGCTGATACCGCTGGCGATCGCTAACCAAAAATAATTCGGATGAATTAACAAATTTAGCTTGCCAGTCAGCCAGTATTTCAACAATAAAATTCCCCAAGCTGCAATTGCTATAACATCCAGCCAAGGAAGTAACAAATTTGGTTTTTTAGGTTTTCGATTTGGGGTGGTCATTGGTAATGGGTTAGTAGTTAGTGGTTAGTTGTTAATTGTTAGTTGGAGCGGTAGAGACGTGACAATAAAACGTCTGTACAAAAAAAGCGTTGGAGCGTTGTGAGTTCTTAGTTGCTAATTACTATCTACGCTCCCACGCTTCTACTATCCACGCTCCACTATCAACTATCAACTATCAACCAACAACTATCAAATTTATTAAATTACGTGCAAGTTGATGAAAAGCGTAAGTAAAAATGTCAATAGTCCTGCCAAGCCAAATAAGTAAAATACAGTTCGTGGCTTGAAAATTGTCAACATTAAACCAACGCCTTTAATGTCAATCATTGGACCATATACCAGGAATGCTAATAAAGAACCACTGGTAAATGTGGAGGCAAAAGACAGGGCAAAGAATGAATCGACTGTGGAACAAATTGACACAACAGCCGCTAATATCAGCATGGTAGCGATCGAGCTAACAGGACCCGCACCGAGACTGAGTATTAAGTCACGGGGGGCTAACACTTGAATTGCTGCGGCGATCGCACTGCCGATAACCATCACTGCGCCTAATTCTCGCAATTCTTGGACGGTATTATCTAGCAATAGCCGCAGTTTATCTTTTAGCGGTTTTAAGGGTGTAGAAGTTGGCTCAGTCGTCTGCATTAAATTACTATCTATCTTAATGCTTGAACCGGCTTTTCCTCCTAAAAAATAAGTCCCTGACTGTAATAAACCAGATGCTGTTGCTTCTTTGGCTGCCTGGGAACGATGAGTTCGCCGTTTGGGTTCTGGTTTGCGTGGTGGGTTAAACTTCAGATAACGAGCGATCGCGCTATTCAAAATCGGACTCAAATCCTTTTGAAAACTAAAGACAAACCCGATTATCGTGGCGATTAATAGCGAAAACACCACTCGTAACACCACTATCTCTGGCTGATCGCGAAACGCCGTCCAAGTTGCCCAAATCACAATCGGGTTAACAGTTGGTGCTGCCAGCAAAAAACCAATTGCCACGGGTGTAGGTACTCCTTGCATCAGCAATCGCCGCGCTACCGGCACGTTGCCGCACTCACACACCGGAAACAAAAAGCCGATCAAACTCCCAGCAAACGCACCCAGCAGCGGATTTTTTGGCATTGCCGCCACCAATTTGCGCTCATCGACAAACAATAACAGCAAACTGGAGAACAATACCCCTAGCAGTAAAAACGGTATCGCTTCTACTAGCAGACTAAGAAATAGGGTGAAACCATTGTTCAGTTGATTCATGTGTGTCGCCGATCAAAGCGGTGTGAGTTGAAGTGGTGATCCCCAGCCATTTTATCGAAATGGGGATCAAAAACAGATAGAAATCATTAAACATTACTAAAAAAAAAGTTGCGTAATCGGGCATAGGGCAATGGGCATCGGGCATGGTTGAGGAGGGGGAGGCAGTGCGGTGAGACCAGCCCCCGACGGGCGCGGTCTCCCTGATCGATGGGGGACTGGCTCTCCCGTTGGGTCTTGGGGTTTCACGCCACTCCCGCGACTGTCGGGAAACCCGCCCACGGGGGTGGCTCCCCAAGTGGAGCATCTGCCTATGATTGGGAAAAGGGAAAAGGGGGAAAGGGGAAGAAAAATATAATACACGTATTTAAATAACTCTTTATTTCCATAGCTTTTACCTTTTCCCTTTACCCTTTTCCCCTCTTAAAAAAGCCCATTGCCCATTAAACAATTGCCCTATACCCATTACCCATTGCCCAATGCTCCATTACCTACCTAAGTGAGTTTATTTACTTTTGTTATAGTTGTGCTAGATTGCTTGAGTTTCAAAATGGTTCCCATTCTCGGCGTAACTACCTAAAAAACATCATTTTTTATAATGCATCTTTAAACACTTACAGTAATTTGGCTAGATTGAGTGTTAGCTTAGACGTATTTTCATCAAAAATTTACAGTTTTTAAACAGAAGGGCGATTTTTGGCTATAGGCGATCGCCTGACTAGTCAAAATTGAGTGAACTATAGATTATAAAGTAAAAATTAAGAATCAGTCAAAGAATTTAAGGCAGACGAGCGCAGATTCTGTGGGAGCGCAAATTACACATATTATTGTAGAAACGTTCGGTCCAAAACGTCTCTACGACGATTACGGTTGTGGGCATTGGTGGATTTTGGGGTGCGATCGCACTAACGGCGGGTTCCGCATCGCCTCAACAACCAACAATACATCAAATGTAGTAAAATCACACCCGAAAATTACGGTTGCCCTTCCATTGTTCTGTTTGCAGCTTGTTACATTAAAGAAGTGTGAAGCAAACGCAAACATAATTTTTTATTTATAACTCTTAACTATTATACTATAAGAATTATTTTTTTTAACAACAATAATAATCGCTTTTCCAGCGAATAATTAAAATTTATCTGCTAAAAAAGCAGGAATTTTTGCCGCGAATAAATCGATGAAAAAAAAGATTCTTCTATTAGCAATTCTTGCTGTTTTATCTTTTATTATGACTACATTTGCACCCTCACTTTCCAGCGTTCATAAAATAAATCAACTCTATATTTTTGGCGATAGCCTTTCGGATACTGGGAATATATACCGCGCTACCGGGGGTGTCTATCCTTCTAGTCCTCCCTATTTTCAAGGACGTTATTCTAATGGTTTAATCTGGGTAGAATATCTTGCCTCTGGGCTGAAGTTAACTCCCAAACAAAGCACTAACTTTGCTTTTGGTGGTGCAACGACGGGAAGCAGCGGGATGAATGGAATACCGGGATTGTTAGCGCAAGTTAATAATTTTACTTCATCTCATCCGGATATAAATCCTAATGCGCTTTATGTTCTCTGGGCTGGTGCTAATGATTATCTTTATGGTAGTAGCAATTCAACGATGCCAATCGAGAATTTATCTAGAGCAATTGAGTTACTCTCTACAGCAGGTGCGAAAAAAATTCTCGTTGCTAATATACCTGATTTAGGAAAGCTTCCAGCCACACGTTACACAGCAAACTCTAATAGCCTTAGTGAAAGCGCGATCGCTCACAATCAAAGTTTGGCTAAATCCTTTGAGGTGCTGAACGATAAGTTAGGTCATGATACCCAAATTATCGAACTTGACACGAATTCTTTATACCGCGAAGCAATTACCGAGCCAGCCAAATTTGGTTTCACAAATGTAACCAACGCTTGTCTAAATAATGTTGCTGTCTGCGATAATCCAGACAAGTTTTTATTCTGGGATGGCATTCATCCAACAACTGCCGCTCATCGGATATTGGCAGAAGCAGCTTTAAAAGCACTTAAAAATTAGCTTGATAATATCAGCGCTGTTGATGTTCAATAGACCCGAAGTATCTCTAGAGATGGAAGGGCAAGCTATCTTGGGGTAGAAGTTATAACCAACTATAATATATACCCTTTTATTAAGTGCAACTAAAACCTTGTTTTCAAACCTTAATCATTTTACAAAGATTTAAACAGGTATCAATGAAAATGCAAAATCAGACAAAAACGATTCAAAAAATTGTTGGCGGCTTTTTAGGAGTTGCTAGCGCTAGTGTCTTCATTATACCAGCGCTGGCACAAGCAAACACTTCCAAACAGTCTATTATCGCCCAGATGAGTTCTCCTGGTGGCACTATGTCTGCTCCTACTACAAATTCTAGTCCAAATTCTAATCCTTCAACTAGAAATTCTAGTCCTTCAACTACTAGTCTCGACACAGAATTTATCACCAAAGCGGCGCAAAGTGACATGACTGAAATCCAGACAAGTCAACTAGCATTGCAAAAGTCTAAAAACAAATCTGTGAGAGACTATGCCCAGATGATGATTAAACACCATACCGAATCGAGCAAAGAACTCAAGCCGATCGCACAGTCCAAAAATGTTACGCTGCCAACTACTATTGGTCCAGAAAACACAGCTTTGTTAACAAGCTTGAAAAAGGTAAGTGGTTCACAGTTTGACCAAGCTTACATGCAAGGACAAGTTCAAGCTCATACTAAAACTGACGCTGAGTATCAAAAATATCTCAACCAAGGACAAGATCCACAGTTAAAGGCTTTTGCAAGTAAGATTGAGCCGGTAGTTGCCCAACACTTGCAAATGGCTCAAAAGATGGTAGCCAGTCGTTAAATCGCACGCTTTGTCAACTTAAAAAACAAGATCCCCAACTTCTTAGAGAAGTCGGGGATCTGTGGTTTGATATCTGACTTAAGCCGCATACTACAACAAGAGCGCCGAAAATAATAAACACCTCAAGGAATTACGACACATGGGTGACGGCAGTCATAAAGCATTAAACTGACTCTCCTAGCAATCTGACAGCAAAACCTTGTCCAGTTGCATTGCGATAGAGGGGTCCATCTAGAGTCCACAATTCGGCTCCTAAAGTTTCTGCCAGTGCTAGATAAGCTGCATCGTAAGCACTCTGGCGACGTAAGCTTAAGGCAATCTCAATAACTCTCGTTCCTGAAACAATTGGGTGATAGGTAATTGGCAAATGTGAGAGGAAATTCCAAGCTGCTGTTAATTCATTTTCAAAGAAAGTTGCAGCTACAACTGAGCGCGTTAGGGAATTAGCTACCTCGTAAAGTGCTAAATCTGGTGCGTGCAGAGGAACACCCCGCTCTATCCAATCTGTAAACTGTATTAGAACTTGTTCGCCACGAGGATCGTTATTAACCAAAACTACCAGTAGGTTAGCGTCTACTACAATTGCCAAGCTAAAAAATTCCTCGTTGCTCTAACTCTTGCCGACTCTCTCGCGCTAATTTAACTGCATCTACTGGTGGCATCTTTCTGGCAATTTCACGCAGTCGCAGTAGTGCCTCACGGGGGTGAATGAATGGATTTACCTGAGCCAGACTGTTATGCAGTAAAGTTTGAGCCAAGGTTTCTGGAGGCACATTAAGTCTTATCGCCTCAGTTTGCAGGCGATCGCGATCCTCAGGAGAAAGTTGAATAGTCAGAAATTTGGACTCACTCATACTTCTAATCTACATCATGGCAAGGCATTGTTTGCCCAATTTTACGGAAAAGCGGGTAATAGTGATGTAGATTATCAGTAATTTCCCCCTCCTGATCAGAGGTATACTGATGGGCAACAGCACGCTTCCGAGATTTTTCGCAGTTGTAGCGCTTTCTTTTTCCTGCCTTTCATTGTCTGTGCTGCCGATAAGCAAAGGATGGACGCAAAATGTCAGCAACACTGAGATTAATTCTTATATTGAGAAGTTGGGGAATGATGCTGAATCTGAAAAAGCCTCTAAAGCCTTGCAGAAACGTGGCTTAAAAGCTGTTCCCGATTTAGTTAAAGCGTTGCAAAACAAGAACCCAAAAGTTCGCAAATCTGCTGCCTATGTCTTGGGAAGCATTGGGAAAGAAGCAGCATCGGCTGTTCCCGCACTTGCTGAAGCTTTGAAGAATGATAAAGAGGCAAATGTTCGCTACTTTGCTGCCTCTGCTTTGGGAAGGATTGGAAAAGAAGCAGCATCGGCTGTTCCCGCACTTGCTGAAGCTTTGAAGAATGATAAAGAGGCAAATGTTCGCTACTTTGCTGCCTCTGCTTTGGGAAGGATTGGAAAAGAAGCAGCATCGGCTGTTCCCGCACTTGCTGAAGCTTTGAAGAATGATAAAGAGGCACAAGTTCGCTCATCTGCTGCCTATGCCTTGGGAAGGATTGGGAAAGAAGCAGCATCGGCTGTTCCCGCACTTGCTGAAGCTTTGAAGAATGATAAAGAGGCAGAAGTTCGCTTATCTGCTGCTGATGCCTTGGGAAACATTGGTGAAAAAGCAGTATCGGCTGTTCCCGCACTTGCTGAAGCTTTGAAGAATGATAAAGAGGCACAAGTTCGCTACTTTGCTGCTGATGCTTTGGGAAGCATTGGAGAAAAAGCAGCATCGGCTGTTCCCGCACTTATTCAAGCTTTGAAAGATAATGATGTTGATCCTTACGGTGATAAGGTTAAAGATTCTGCTATTTCTGGTTTGGGACGTATCGCTGAAAGCTATCAAGATAATGCCAGTAAACTATCCAGCACAGATTTAGACAAAGCTATATCTAACTTGGAAAAAGCTTTAAAAGCTGCGGATGACCTCAAAGATAATTTTACAGACCAAGATAAAGCACCTTTACGCCGATCGCTCTATTTCCTGAAAAAAGAAAAAGACTCTCGCTTCTTTGATAGAACCTTAGAATGGATGGTTAAACATCCTTGGGTAACAGGTGCGCTAATTTACATTATCTTTGTCCCCTCTCTCTGGTTCGCACTGCTGCGCTTGCGTCCTTTGTGGCTTTTACACATCGACAACGCCCTGAAACCATTCTCCAGCTTTAAATTACCTGATATCCTGGGTGGGGGAACTTTACCCATCCGCACTTTACTATTTATAGAATTTTTTAATTATCGCCCCAGAGTGCTTGATGCTTGGGTTACTGCACACATCGACTCGGCTAAAGAGGGATTTGGTAAGAAGAAAACCGTAAGCGATCGCTTTGTTCACGTCCCCATTCCGGTTATTCTAGATAACAATAACCTCGCTCACCTCACCGGAAAAGATTTACAACCAACTTTCGATAAAAAACGCGCAACTTTACTACTTTGGGGGGAAGGTGGCGCAGGTAAAACTAGTTTGGCTTGTCAGTTGGCAGTGTGGGCAATGTCTGACGATGCAAATCAACGCATCAGTCAACATAAAATGCTGCCAGTTTTAATTGAACAAGAATTAGACTTTGATGTGGCAGCAGGCAAACAACCTTTAACAGAAGCTATTTGCGGACAACTTCAAGCTTTAATTGGGGAAGCAGAACCGATTCCTGAAGAATTACTCGCGCATCTGCTGCGGCAACGGCGTATTCTAGTAATTGTGGATCACTTGTCGGAAATGAGCGAAGCCACACGCAAGCAAATTCGCCCAGGAGATCCAGATTTTACAGCGAATGCCTTAATTGTCACTTCCCGACTTGAAGAAAAGCTGGACGAAATACCGAAAACGACAATTAAACCGTTGCGGGTTGCAGGCGATCGCCTTTCATCTTTTATGGAAGCATACTTAACGCAGCGAGGCAAGCGTAATTTATTCGACGATCCAGAGTATTTTGATGCATGTCGTCGTCTTTCTTTAATGGTAGGGCAACGCAACATCACTGTATTGCTGGCAAAACTTTACGCAGAACAGATGATTGCCACAAAAGAAGGTACAGCGATTGATTTACCGAATAATATACCCGATTTGATGTTGGCGTACCTCAACGAACTCAACCGAGGTGCAGCCGAAAACGAACCAGATAATCGTACCGTACAACGAGATGCGAAAGCGATCGCCTGGGAATGTCTCAAGCAAACTTTGCGTCCCACAACTGCCATACTTAATGATGTTTTAGCTGCACTTGATGCTCATGATAACCCCGAAGCACGTCTGGAACATCTAAAAAAACGCTTGCACCTAATTGACATTATCGGTTCCGAAGAAAATAAAATTCGCTTTGCCCTCGATCCGCTAGCAGAATATCTCGCCGGCTTATACCTGCTAGACTCTTACGGAAACGATAAAACCTCCTGGCACAATTTTCTCACTCAAGCCGAAGCGACATCAGATATTGAATTAATCAAAGGTTTCCTGTTAGCACTACAAGATTGTTATTTAGCAAAAGGTGCAGAAGCACAAATTCCAGACTTCGTAGCAAAAAAACTTGCAACCCTAACAGGTTTAGTTCCGCAAGCAACTAGACAAACTCAACTTGTAGCTAAAGCTGTTAGTTGTTAGTGGTTAGTTGTTAGTTGTTAGTGGTTGGTTGTTAGTGGTTAGTTGTTAGTGGTTGGTTGTTAGTGGTTAGTTGTTAGTGGTTAGTTTTTAGCGGTTGTCCCCCTGTCCCCTTGTCCCCCCTGTCCCCCTGTCCCCCTGTCCCCTTGTCCCCCTTATCCCCCTTGTCCCCCTTGTCTCCCTATCCCCTTGTCTCCCTTGTCTCCCTTGTCCCCCCACTCCCCCACTCCCCACCTCCCCACCTCCCCACCTCCCCAGACAGAGGCGAAAATGTTAGCCTATTGGTTAGCTTTGAGGCTTTAAGTCTCTGTACAAACCAGGGTTTCAAGTGGAACAGCAATTCAGTTCGCAAATATTACCACCAATATTGTCTGAGGGAAGCGATCGCGATCTCGGTATAGAATCGACTCTCCAAGAACTGCCACTATACAACTTCGGCGTGGAAATTAGCTGTACTGGCACAGAAGTTGCTGAATATTTTGAAAAATATCCGTTGCTACCTGGAGCAATTTTGTTAGATCAAGGTAAATTCATTGGTATGATTTCCCGACGCCGGCTGCTGGAATTTTTGATTCGTCCCCACGGACAAGAGTTATTTTTTACAGAGCCGCTAAGTGTTCTCTACAGCTATGCTCGTACAGGGATTTTGCTACTTCCTGATAGTACGCCGATTTTGAGCGCGATGCAAATCGCATTAAGGCGATCGCCTGAACTTTTGGCTGAACCAGTCATCGTCAAAACAGCACCTGATACCTACAGATTATTAGATATACAAGAATTGGGCATTGCCTCTTGGCAAATTCGGGGAATAGAAACTCAGGTGCGCTATGAACGCAGCCAAGCGCAAATGATTCAAAATGATAAAATGGCGAGTTTGGGACGTTTGGTAGATGGGGTAGCACATGAAATTTTAGATCCCGTAGGTTTTATTTGGGGTAACTTAACTTATGTTTCAAATTACAGCCAAGGTTTGCTCAAATTGATACAAGCTTACGACAAAGAGTTACCATTAGCTTCTACAGAAATAATCGATATTAAAGAAGATATTGAATTTGATTTTTTAGAACAAGATTTATCAAAAGCGCTGAAGAGTATCCGCACCGGTGCAGAAAGATTAAAAAAACTTGTTACCAGCTTGCAAAATTTTTGTCACATCGACGAACTTTATCCAAAACCAGCAGATTTACACGCTTGCATAAATAGTATTTTATTGTTAATTAACAGCCGAATTAAAGGAGAAATTGAAATTGTCAAACATTATGGAAATTTGCCCCCAGTGTATTGCTTTGTGGGGCAATTGAGCCAGGTATTGATGAATATTTTGAGTCAAGCTGTTGATGCATTGCTTGATGAAGCTGTACGACAGCAGTTCAATCCAAATACAAATCACAAACCAAAAATTGAAATTACTACAGAAGTTATTTCACAGTCAGCGACGAAACCTGACGCACCAGATTCTCGCTGGGTTTCCATTCGCATCGCTGATAATGGTCCGGGAATACCTCCGGCGTTGCAACAGCAAATTATTGAGTCTTTTTCTGTGGAAAAACGCGCTGATAAAGAAACTAGTTTAGCAGTTAGTTATCAAATTATCACAGCAAGACATGGAGGTAAATTTAATTTAAATTCCCAATTTGGCATTGGTACGGAATTTGAAATCCTTCTACCTTTAGTTTGAATTTCATAGTGAGCGCTAAAGCGCTCTCTTAATTAAAATTAAATTCCCAACTGAGGTCAGTAAAAAATTTGAAATCCTTTTACTTTTTGAGGAATTTTTCGTAGTTAGCGATCGCTAAGAAAGCGCTGTTAGCGCTTACTACGATAGCAACTTTTCACCACGTTGGTAAATTTCACGCGCATAATCAGTCCAAGCACCTTGTCCCCAATAACGAAAGCAGCTTGTTTGCAACAATAAGTTATGTAACAATGCGTTGCGGTAATGAGAATCTCTGGTTAGGCTGGAATCCACTTTTTGATGAAATAAACTGCTAAGTTGATTCATCGGACTAAGAACATTTTCATATCCACTTACCCAACTGATATGATTAGTCCAAGAAGCTCCATCCATGTGAAAATTTGAGTTATTTTGCTTGATTTCTTGAATTGCTTTTTCTACTTCTCCCGGTTGAATATTCTCGGATGAAACTCGCTGCCAAATTTGATGTTGTCCTATCGGTTGACAAGTTGGATAATCTTCACTTTTGCAACCAGCAGCTTCAATTAATTCTAAATATTCTGTTCCTGTCACACCAACAACACCTGTTTTACCGATTTGATGCCAAGCTTGTTTAAAAGCGCTAGGAAATTCATTCATCATCACCCCGCCATTTTCACCATCACCTATTTGACTAACTATTGGCGGGATATTTACACTACCCAATTGTTGTTTAGATAATGTTTTAGCTTCGTAGTAAGGTTGCATTTGACCAACTAATTTAGTATCGGAACCTTGAGTTTTAATTAAAGCGGTGATACTAATTGTTTCGCCTTGAGAATTGCGAGCCACAAGACGATGTGGTAAATGTTTGTAAGTTAGAGATTGACCGTCAAGAGTTTCTACAGAATGTTCTTGAACTAATAGCCAACGATAGCCGCATTCTTTCAGCGCTTTGACAAATTCAAAGAGAGTATCGGGATGATTTGGTAGGTGCATTTCTGGAGGTGAAAAGCCTTTGACTCGCGCCAATGCTTCCCAACCAAAAATCGCGGCAAAGTGATGTTGCCATGCTAAAATATGCAGTTTAATATCTGGGATAGGTGTAGAAGGAACTACAGCATGGCTCCACATTGTACCGAGCCATTCTACATAAGGTTGATAAGTGCGATCGCATGTTATCCGCTTCAAATTATTTAAAATATCCTCGCGTCCCATTTGTCGCAATCCCCACAACAAATTGCCAGAATAATCTAGCATGACGCGAGGATTGCAACCTTGGCTGACAAGTTCGGGTATAAAATCGCCCATGCGACTGTAACAATAAGCAAAAGGCGCTGCATTATGATTATCTCCTTCATTGGGATGTTCAAACATATATTGCAGATTGCTGATGAATCCGCCATCATGTCCTGCGGGGATGGTTGGCTGATGCATGTGGAGGGCGATCGCAAAAGTTGCGGTTACATCTTCCATCCGTAAATTGCTTGTTGGTAAAAATACAGGCGCATCACGGTTGACTACATCAAGCACCTCTGCTTCCCAACCAGAAATATTGGGCAAACCATCAATGATTTCCGGCAAAGTCGTGAGTAGGTTTGTTGGGGAAGGCATTTCTGGTTAGTTCCTTTCAGGAGATATATCTTATTATCCAACCGATGTAACAGCCTTCCCTCTTTAGTTGAGATATCTTTTTGTATTACACTCCAGATTTGACAGCAGCTATATCCCCCAGAAAATCGTAGAGTCCCATGTGTTCGCTATATGCTTTGTTCATAGCGGGTGTGGTTTTGCGGTCTTCGTCGTGTTTGAGTTCAGCCGCAACAGCAATCCAGTTTGTGGGAATCACACCTGCTTGGGTGAGACGCATTACTGATGCTAACTCTGCGGCTGGACTCCATGTACCGGAAGCGTCAATCACCGCGTAGACATCATAGCCGGCTGCGACCGCAGCAAGTGCGGGAAAAACAAGGCAAACATCGGTTGTGATTGCTGCCATAATTAATTTTTGGCGATTTGTGGCTTCAACTGCTGCACGACAGCGGGGATCGTTCCACAAGTTGATCGGAGAACGATCTAGAATTTCATGGTCGGGAAAAAGTTCTTTAATCTCTGGAATTGTTGGTCCGTTGGGTCCTTTGGCGGAACTGGTGAATAAAACCGTTGGTAAGTTGAATACTTTTGCTGTTTTCGCCAGAGCGATCGCGTTATTCTTCAAAATCTGCTGATCCATACTATGCACGCCGAGAAACAGACCCGCTTGATGGTCAATTAGCAGCATTGCACTATTTTCTGGAGTGAGTTGCTCGTAAAAAGCGCCTTTACCCATTGTTAAATTATTCATTGTTTTTCTTGTTGTCAGTTTTTTATTACAGAGTCTGCATTTTTATAAGTCAACGATACACACTTCACATTTTTGCCTGTGTAAAGTACAGCATTGAGCATAGCGATCGCTTTCTACTTCTGTCTCGCCGATTCTTGCTAATAACATCACATTCTTGTTATTTTTTGCGAATTTCTTTTGGCGTTACTCCCAAAATCCTTTTAAAATGGCGGCTGAGGTGGCTTTGGTGGGCGAAGCCAACTTGAAAGGCGACTTCAGAAATACTCAGTTTATTTTGTTTTTTTAATAACTGCTTTGCTCGTTCCACACGCTGCTGAATTACATATTGATGGGGAGTTACGCCCATCGACTGCTTAAATAAACGGGCAAAATAATATACACTCATTTGTAAATGCGAGGCGATCGCTTCTAAAGATAAATCCTCTGTAAGATTGTCGTTAATGTATGCGATCGCCTGCTGCAACTTATATTTAGAAAGACCATTTGTATATTCTTTTATAAGTTGCTCTTTGGTACAATAATTCCGCAACAGCTGAACTGATAGCGCTGTAGTCAACGAATCAGCATAAAGACGACTACCCAAGCCATTTGATTTTAGTTCTGATTGAAACAACCGCCCAATTTGATAAATGACGGGATCGCACATGCCAATGTATGATTTAAGTTCTATGCGATCGCCATCGATAGATTCATGAGCAATCTGAGCAATGCGTGCAGGCTCCACAGAAAACAAGATAAAGTCCGTTTCTTGCTGCCATAAATCCTTATGCGGTGCAGTTGCGGGAACAATCACCAACTCAGCGTTGGCAATTTGTTCACCCTGCAAATTACGAATTCCAATTACATGCTGTGCATGGCAATGTTCAAGAGTTTCCCAAGCCGGCTGCTGGTGATATTGTACAAGAATCCCATCCCAACCAAATTGGTGACTTGAAAGCAAAGGTAGGCGAGGGAGAACCTGTAAAGCATCGTTTTCTTGAGAGTAATCAACTGCTAAGAATTTCGCTTCTGGCATCGCTGTCACCTCTGTTGGGCTATGGGTATTTTAGCGGTAAGCAGTGCAAAAAAGGTTTCCCCACTTGCACCACACCGCCCTCAGACTAAAATGGGGCTACACCATGTTGGTTGCCATTGCCATCAAAGACGACGGAGCGCAACTTTACCGTATTTCAAGACAGAAACAAATCGCTGAAACGATGACGTGTCCACATCAATCTCTGCATTAGTCCTACTCGTCTTTGATAAAGCTGATGTCTTCTCGCTACTTGCTGCGGTGGAGTTGCCAGCTTTAAAATAAACTCCAGCAACCAAGGTGCAAGACGCTGACACCAAACAGCCAAATGACTTTGCCAACCAACTAAAATTTCTGGTGAATTTTTTGACAATCCGGTGACGAGTACTTGCGCTACTTCCTCAGGAGTCATGGGGATCGTCCAGCGAAATAATCGCATGTCGCGCACCATGTCTGTGTCTGTCAGAGAAGGCAATAAGGCTTTTACTTCAATATTGTATTGCGCGAGTTCTTGGCGCAGTGCCTGGGTAAATCCTAAAATGGCAAATTTGGTAGCTGAATAAGTCGCCATCGTCGGTGCAGCAATTTTCCCCATCAAGCTGGAGACATTAATGATTGTCCCTTGTCTTTGGCTTGCCATGCGTCGCGCTACCAAATGAGTTAGGGTGTAGGTTCCCAATAAATTCAGAGAAATTTCTTCTTGAACCTGCGGTAGTTTAGCTTGCAGAAATGAGTTTTGGTAAGCTATGCCGGCACAATTAACTAGCAAATGAATCGGACCGTGATTTCGCCAAACTTGAGCAACGGCAATATTTACAGCAGTCGGTTTGGTTAAGTCTATCGGTACGATGACCGCGCTGACACCGATTGTCTCAATTTCTTTTGCTACTTCAGCTAATTTGGCGCGATCGCGTGCCATGAGTATAACTCGCTGGGTGCCTTGTTGCGCTAATTGTAGTGCGATCGCCCGCCCAATACCACGGGAAGCCCCTGTAATTAGAGCTACCTTTCCTTGTATATTCATCGGTTTTTCATCTCCAAATTTTTGGTCTTACGGCGTTTCTTGTCAAGAAATATAATCAAAACTCCGAAGTTTCTTGACAGGTAAGACGAATAATCAATAGTTCTTAGAAACGAGATAAATCAGGCGCTAATTTGTTGTCATACCTCATAATTGCCATTCAAGCCAGAATTTACTCGCTTTTATTCCTAAGGATGGATATAGCTCATAGGTTACATTTCTCCTAAATACGAGCATTCACCAAAATCGTTGCTTTACACACCTTAACAACTAAATCAAGTAGCTGCAATATTTTTTAATAAGCATTTCTTAATAGTTTTTTACAAACTGTATATATACAGAATGATTTGGGAGATAAGTTTTTATTAATACTTCCTGTCAATATAGCGATCCCCTGACAAGCAGTGTAAAATTAATCGACTACATCAAAGAACTCGGCTATCTTTCCCAGGAAAAAAGCCATAATTAATACATATATTAGATATAAAAAAGATATATATAGCAGTGGTAGGGTGTGTTATGCCTGAGGGTACGGCACCGTTTTTACGATATATTGCGGTGCGCTGCTATATAAACCCTAGACAAGTCTAGACATTTATTTCTTACTTCATAGGGAGCATGGGAGCGGCTATCCCTCAGTAAGCTTTCACGCTTTAGCCAAACGTGATAGATTAATTGCTGCGTTCAAATCCCTGTCCATCAAATGTCCGCAACTTTGGCAGTTGTAAGTTCTTTCTTTGAGGAGCATATCTTGGATATGCCCACAATTGGAACAGGTTTTACTTGATGGAAACCAACGGTCAGCAATGATTATCTCACAACCGAACTTTTTCGCTTTATATTCCAACTGGCGTTTAAACTCATGGAAACCACAATCAGCAATTACTTGAGCTAATTTGTGATTTGATAGCATCCCAGAAACGTTTAAATCTTCTACTACTATTTTGGCGTGGTTTTTGCATAAGAAAGTAGTGATTTGGTGAAGAGTGTTTTTTCTGAGATTAGCTATCCTTAAATGATGTTTTGCGAGTTGTGTTTTGGCTTTGTTTCTGTTATTGGAACCTTTAACTTTACGAGCGAATTTACGTGACAATCTATGAAGTTTTTCAAGATGTGTCTTGTAATGTTTCGGGTTAGGAAAAACTACACCAGTGCTGAGAGTGCACAATTCATTAAACTCAACGAGGTTGTCACCAACCCCGTTGGTCTTCAAAACCGTGCGTGAAAGTTTCCCTTCACACGGCTCCTCAATGATTTGGTGCTTGTCACGCATA